>CACDTF010000014.1 GCA_902555665.1 uncultured Pelagibacteraceae bacterium | reverse complement strand
CAAAAGGTAAATCCTTTATTTTTTCAAGAATAGACTCATCATTTTTTACAATAACAGCTACGTATTTACTTTTTTTTTTATCTATATTTAAAAGTTCTTTTAATCGATCAAGCTCAACATAACGCGAGCTTGCTTTCCAATTTACAATAAAACCTACAAATTGGGGTGGGTGAGGATGATCGACAATATAAGTTAAAGTTTTAGGATCTGATATCCCACAGATTTTGCAACCTTTGATCATTTATTAAGATGATCAATAAGTTTTTTGGTATTATTTTTTATGTTACCCTTTGTAAGAGATCTGCCTATAACAATACCAGAAACCTTATTTTTAAAAGCATCTTTAGGAGTCATTACTCTTTTTTGATCATTAGAGCTATCTCCAGGCAATCTTATTCCTGGAGTTATAATTAATAATTTTTTATATTTTTTTCTAACTACTAAAGATTCTTCCGCAGAACAAACTACTCCATCACAACCTGATCTTTTTAAAAGCTCAGCTTGCTTCAAAACCAATTGTTTGACTTTTTTTGTATATCCTATTTGTTTTAAAGCTTGATTATTTAGACTTGTTAAAACTGTAACACCTAACACCTTGATATTTTTATTTATTTTTTTTGATTTTTTTTTTACTGCTTTAAGCATTTCTAAACCACCATTTGCATGTACAGTAATATATTTACATCTTTTTAAATCTTTTAAGCTGTCTATAGCTGACATAGCTGTTTGCGGTATATCATTAATTTTTAAATCTAACCAAAAGTCAATTTTAATTTTTTCTAAGAATTTCCGTCCCTTTTTAGAATAAAAGAATTGAAGACCAAATTTTGGAATAATTTTTAGTTTAGTTGATTGTGTTTGAGAAATTATTTTTTTAATTTTATCTATATTTGACGTATCACATGCAACAAATATACTTTTATTCTTCATTATTTAATTTTTTAAACAAGTCTTTAGACATTTTAAAGTGAATAGTTTTTTTTTCAGGTGTGTTAACTTTTTCACCAGTTTTTGGATTTCTTGAAATTCTAGCCTTCTGGATATTAGCTGAAAAAATACCAAAGCCTCTAAGTTCTACTCTATCGCCTCTTTTAAGGGCTCTTTTTATTTCATTTAGAATTATATTAGTAAACTTTTCAAGATCTCTCTTTAAGAAATTAGGATAATTATCAGATAATTGTTTTAGAAGCTTTGATTTTACAATCGCCAATTCGAGTCTACTTTTTTAATTATTCTTTTTCTTCTTCTTTTTTTTTTAGATCCTCAGATAAAGATGAAAAAGGGAGATTCTTGCCTGACCCCTCAGATCCATATTTTTCTAATGCTTCTTTTTTTTCTATTTCCTCAAGAAGTTTTATGCTTAATGTAACCTTCCTTTTACTCAAGTCGAGATCTGCTATTGCACAGTCAAGTTTTTCACCGCCAGTCCATCTACTAGGCCTTGCATCAGCCGAGTTGATTGCTATAGCAGATTTTTTTATCTGGAAATCCATCTCACATCCTTCAGGTCTTACAGTTAAACCTTTATTATCTGTAGAAATAACTTTGACAGTTATAATTTGATCTTTTGCTTTATCCTTAAACCATTCAAAAGGATCTGATTGTGTTTGTCTTAAACCAACTCTTATTTTTTGATCAGAAACTTTTATTTCTAAAACCTTAACTTTTATTTTTTGACCTTTTTTATATTTAGTTAACTCCTCTTCTCCATTATCAAGATAAGTCAAATCATTGCAATGTAGAAAAGCATCGACATCTAAATTCTCAATTTTAACAAATAAAGAGTATTCATTTTTGTTTACTATTTCACCTTCCACAATTGATCCAACTGGGTATTGCTTTTCAAAACTTTCAAAAGGATTCTCTTTTGTTAATTTATGGGATATTGCTACACGTCTCTTATCTTTATCTATCTCTGTGATTACACATTCTATTTCATCGCCAACTTTAAACATTTTTTTTGCAGATAAGTTTTTTTTATTCCAACTTAGTTCACTCGAATGAAGTAAAGTTGTTAGACCTGGTTCTAATTCACAGAATGCTCCAAAATCCATTAACTTAACTACTTTAACTTTATAAATTTTATTTAGTTCATAGTTTTCAATATGTTCAAATGGATCAGGCGATAATTGTTTTACAGAACATCCAACTTGTAATTTTTCTTTATCAACACTTATTACTTTCAGGTCATGTTTTTCACCTATGTTGAATACTTCGTCTGGATGATTGACTCTTGAATAAGATATTTCTTGTAAATGAACCAAAACATCTAATTCACCATTCACATTAAAAAAACATCCAAAGCTACTGTAACCTTTAACTTCAGCACCTTTAATTATATCTCCAACTTTAAATTTATCAATTATTTTAGCTTTATCCTCTTTTTTAAATGATGAAATTATTTCTCTTCTAGATACACAAGCATTTCCTCGAATTTTATCTAGTTTGATTAAAGCAAATTTTTGAGGTTCGTTCATTAAATGACTTATGTCCTTTAATGGTTTGTCACTAATTTGAGAACCCGGAAGAAACATAAGCGAGCCAGTATCGATATGTTCTACTATACAACCACCTTTGCATTTTGATGTAATTTTACCCATTATAGGTTCATTTTTTTCATATGCTTCAACTAACTTATCCCATCCTTTAATTTTTTGGGCTTTACTTGCAGATACTAAAACTTCACCATTTTTATCTTCAATTTTTTCTAATAATACAGAAATTTTTTCCCCAATTTTAATTTTTTCCCCAAGACCCATGCTTCGAAGTTCGTTGATATCAAGAACTGGTTCTGATTTAAGCCCTTCAACAAATAAAAAAACAAATTTTTCTGTTACTTTATTTATTTTACCTTCTATAATTTTTCCTTCTTCAATATGAATTTTTGAGAGCTGACTGTTTAGTAGTTTTTCGAATTCTTGTGTTGCTGGATTTGATAGATCTTTATAAATTTCCATTAATTAATAATTTCCTGTCTATTATTTTTTTTATTTTTAAAAAACAAGCTCTTTTAGTAAGGTTTGTCGTTGAAATCAATAGTGAATCTTTTGTTTTCTTTAAGGGTGATATTTTCCTTTCATAGTCATTTTTATCACGATTTTTAATACTTTTTAGCACCTCATTAAAAGTTATATGTTTATTGAATTTTCTTAGCTCTTTAAATCTCCTTAAAGCTCTTGTTTTTATATTAGCTGTTATAAAAAATTTAAAATCAGCATCAGGAATAATATTATAGGTTATATCTCTACCATCTAAACAAGATCCTTTATATTTTTTTGGAGGATTGTATGCTAAATTTTTTTGAAAATTATAAACAAGTTTTCTTACTTCTTTTTTTTTTGCTATTATGGAGGCAACATGTCCAACATTATTATACAAAAGATCTTTATTGTTTAAATCATTAATTTTTAATTTTTTTATTTTTTTTTTAAGAAAATTTATGCCAAATTTTTTTGGATATTTTATTTTATATAAAGCTATTAACCTATAGATTTTTCCAGTATCGACTTGTAATAAATTGTAGTGTTTAGATATAGCTTTTGCTAAAGTTCCTGCGCCAGCAGCTGCTGGTGAATCAATTGCTATTTTGATAATTTGTTTTCTTTTTATCATTTTTTTAATTCATTTATAATATTCAAGAAATTTGGAAATGAAGTTTGTATTGAATTTTTATCATGAATATTCCAAGTACCTCCAAAGGATAATGCTGCAATTACGCTTGTCATAAAAACTCTATGATCTTTTAAATAATTTTTAATAACAATTTTTTTATTAATATTTAGATTTGGATTTCCATATATTTTAATTGAGTCTTTATTTATAATTGTTTTTATACCCATTTTATTTAAAATTTTTGCCCCCCATTTAAGACGAGGACTTTCTTTTTCATTTAATTCAGACAAATTTTTAAAGTACGAAACACCTTTTGCTTTAGCTGCAACTAAAAAGATTACTAAAAATTCATCTATTGCTCCACTATTTAATTTTGATGGGCAGTTTATTCCATTTAAATTTTTTGGACTTAAAATTTTAATGTCTGCGTTTTTTTCTCCTTTATAAATTTTTTTATTTTCAAATTTAATTTTTACACCCATTTTTTTTAAAATTTTAATAATCCCTATTCTAGATGGGTTTATATTTACATTTTTAATAGTTAGTTTAGAGCCTGGAGTTAAAACAGTAAGAACTATAAAAAAAGCACTAGAACTTATATCTGAAGGAATTTTATAATTTAATGGTTTAATTTTTTCTATTTTCCTAACTTTAATTTCATCATAATTTTTTTTATTTTTAATTGTAATTGGTAGTTTTAAATATTTACACAAAAGTTCAGTATGATTTCTAGATTTTTTAGCTTTTATAGTTGTAAGACCAGGAGCCCTCATGCCAGCGAATATCACTGCACTTTTACATTGCGCGGAACCTCTATTTTCAAAATATTTATAAGGTTTTAAATCAGACGAACCTCTCATTGAAAGTGGTAAATTTTTATTCTTTTTTAATTTAAATTTAGCCCCAAAATTACTTAGTGGTACCGCAACACGTTTAAAGTCTCTTTTTGAAAGACTTTTATCACCCACAATATTAATAGTTTTTGTAGAATTAATTAAAAGTCCAAGAATAAGCCTAGCAAGTGTGCCTGAATTTTTTGCATTTATTTTAAGATTATTTTTGTACCTATATCCATTTATACCTTTGCCATGAATAGTGCAGGATTTTTTAGTTAGTTGAACTTTAATACCAAGTTTTCTTATTGCATCAATTGCAGCTAATACATCTTCTGATCTTAGAAGATTTTGTCCCTCTGATATACCATCTGCAATAGACGAAAATAATACCCATCTGATACTTATGCTTTTATCTCCACTAACAGTAATAGACTTATTATATCTAGATATCTTTTTTTTTATTAAAATAGATCCAGACATTAGTATTAATTGAATTTAAAACTTTCACCGAAATAAGCATTTTTAGCATTAATATCTTTCACTAAGTTTGATGGGGAGTCTTGAGCAACAACTTTACCATTGCTTAAAATCATCGCCATATCTACACAAGCCAAAAGATCTCTAGCTTGATGATCACAAATACAAATAGTTATTTTATTTTCTTGTTGAAGTTTAACGATTGTTTCTTGCAACATTTTTATAGTCAACACATCTAGCGCCGCAAAACACTCATCAAGTAAAAGAACTTTTGGATCACTCAAAAGGGACAATGCAATAACTAATTTTTTTTTTTGTCCTCCAGATAAGAATTTTGCTTTGATGTCTTTTAAATTATCCAATTCAAATTTTGAAATTAAAAAATTAATTCTTTCATCTCTTAAGTTTTTATTAGGTATAACAATTTCACTAATTGCTTTTAAATTTTCATATAATGTTAGATCATTAAAATATCCACCATACTGTGGAACATATCCAACTTTAAATTTTTTAGTTCTTAGATAAATCGGATATTGAGTTACTTCTTCACTTTGAATTTTAATTTTACCACTTTTTGGTTTTACTAGACCAGTAATTAGATTAAATATTGTTGATTTTCCAACACCATTTGGTCCAAGCATTCCAAAAATTTGACCCTCATTTATTTTAAAATTAATATTATCTAAAATTAAACGCCCCCCGTAAGATAAAGAAACATTTTCAAATTCAATTACTGAATTGACATTCTTAAAAGATTTAATTCTAAATTTCTTAATTATTGCCATAAATATCTTTACTTTTAATGTTTACTTTATCTTTGTTATTATATCTATAAATTTTGGTATCTTTGGTTTCAATATTAATTTCAACTACATCAGATTTGAGAATATTTTTTAAGTTTGTATAAACCACATTTTTTGAAATTATCATAGAATTCCTCTTTAATGAAAAATCCATATATTCGCTCTTAATTTCATTTTCTAAATATTTAACTATTACATTTTTTGAAAAAATAGTATCAAAATTATCAATATGGTATTTACCGTATTTAGAAGTGATTATAATTTCGTTGGAGTTTGTTAATTTTATTATAGCTTTTACATTTGTTAAATATACTATATTTGAATTCGAATAGTCTATTTCACCAGTAGAAGCGTTAATAATGTATTCGTTCCCTTTAGAGTCTGTTGATAAATATTTTACATCATCAATTAAATTTGAACTATAAATATTATCTTCTTTAATTTCTTTATTTTCTACATTTGAATTTTTATTATTTTTTGAAAAATGAAAAAATGATGAAATTATAAAGAAAAAAAATAATATAAAAAAAAATATTATTTTTTTTCTTTTCATTTAAGAAATATTAGAATTTAATATGTGGTGAATATGAACTATTCCGTCAGTTTTCATTTTGTTTTTCTTACTATTTACACATAAAGAAGTAATCTTATTATTATTCATTATTGCCAACGCTTTTGCAGCGAGAGAGTCTCTGTCAATTCCGATAGGTCTTCTTGTCATAATTTCTTTAACTTTCATTGATAATAGGTTATTTTTTTTTTGATTATATCTTCTTATTTGTCCATCTGTTATTATCCCAATGGTATTATTCTTTTTATTTCTCACTATTAAAATACCTAAATTTTTTTTATTAAGTATTTTTAAAGCTTCTTTCATTTTTGTATTTTCATTAACAAAAGGAATTTTATTTCCTGTTACCATTATGTCTTCAACCGTTTTCAGTTGAGCACCTAAACTTCCAGCGGGATGAATTTTTTTAAAATCTAATTTACCAAACTTTTTATATCTCATTGAAGCTATAGCAAGAGCATCTCCAATAGCTAATTGAGCAGTAG
This sequence comes from uncultured Pelagibacteraceae bacterium, assembly GCA_902555665.1. GTDB lineage: Bacteria > Pseudomonadota > Alphaproteobacteria > Pelagibacterales > Pelagibacteraceae > Pelagibacter. The sequence continues at coordinate 24,027 of CACDTF010000014.1, read as the reverse complement.
TACTTGATGTAGGAACAATACCTTCAGATTCTAGAACCTGAGGTATTAAAAGTTTAATATCAGAAGCTTTATATAAAATGGAATCTTTTTTGGAAACTATCCCTATGAGTAATATTTTATTTCTATTCGCATACTGTATAATATTTTTAAGTTCATTAGTTTGTCCAGAATAACTTAAAAGAATTAGAACGTCTTTTTTTGAAATACTTCCTAAATCTCCATGAGAAGAATTTCCCGCTGAAAGACTAAAAGAAGGAGTTCCAACTGAAGATAATGTTGCTGCAATTTTAGAAGCTATTAGTCCACTTTTACCAACCCCACATAAAATAACTTTAGATGGACATTTTGCAATATGAATAACAGCTTCATTAAATGAATTGTTTAAATTTTTTTTTAATTTTTGTAATGCTTTTATTTCTAGATTAATTACGTCTTTTGCTATTGATAAATATTTTTTTTTATTCATTAGTGTGACCAGATATCATCTTTAAATAAAGCCAAATCAAGCTCTACCCTTGTTTTTAAAAATTTTAAACAATTTTTGTACAAATCAATTCTATTTTCTCTTTCTAATATTTTGTTGAGTTCGTTGTGTATTTTATGTAAATAAATAACATCATTTGCGCAGTATTTAAGTTGTGCTGGAGTTAATTCTCCTCCAAAGTCAGAATTTTGAAATTGTTTACTAATATCTATGTTAATAAATTCTTTTATAAGTGTTTTTAATGAATGGTTGTCAGAATAAGATCTTGCTAGTTTTGATGCAATTTTAGTATCAAGAATATTATTTGTTTCTGTCTTTAAATAATATTTAATATGAGACAAGTCAGCTCTTCCATAATGAAAAATTTTTATAATTTTTTCATCATTTAGTAATTTTACTAAATTTGGGGCGGAATAATTTTTTCTATCAAACTGAACAATATGTGCGTCTGAATTGCCTGAAGATACTTGAATTAAACATAGCGGATCACGCCTAACATTAAGACCCATAAATTCACCGTCTACAGCAATTATATTGCCTAATTTTAAATCTTCTGGTAGATCGTTTTTGTGTAGTTGAATATTATTACTCATTTTTAACATGTATATATGAAAGCAAAAAATTGTCTAATTTTTGGTGGTAGTGGTCAAATCGGGAGGAACTTAATACGTAAGCTCACTAAGAACGATTATAAAGTTACAGTAGTTACCAGAAATTTACATCAAAAAAGCTATGTATTAAAAACTCAAGCAAATGTTGGCTACATAGACATTGTGGAAGCTAACATTTTTGAAGAAAACAAAATTAGAGAGCTCTTTAAAAAAACAGATATTTGTATAAATTTGGTTGGAATTTTATATGAGCAAAAAAAAGGCAATACATTTAAAAACATCCATACTATTTTTCCATCTATTTTAGCCAAGCTTTGTAAAGAATATAATCTTAGACATTTTATTCATTTATCAGCATTAGGTATTAATGATGCGGTTGATTCCGATTATGCTAAAAGTAAACTTAAGGGAGAGAATGAAATATTAAAAAACTTTCCTTTAGCAACAATTTTGCGTCCTTCGATTGTATTTTCATCTGAGGACCAATTTAGCTGTAATATGATGACCTTACTTAATAGGCTTCCTTTATTTCCTATCTATTATGGTGGAAATAGTAAATTTGCTCCAATACATTGCTCAGATTTAACTGACACGATTTATCACGTAATTTCAAATAACATCTATTCAAAAATTATAGAGTGTGTGGGACCTGAGATAATTACTTTCAAAGGTATATTGAAAAAATTATTAAAACTTATTGATAAAAAAAGAATTTTAATCCCTTTACCCTTAAAATTAGCTGAATTATCAGCAAGTTTTTTTGAAATATTACCTAATCCCTTACTTACAAGAGATCAGTTAAGACTTTTAAAATACGACAATATTGCATCAGGTAAATACAAAACCAATTCAGATATTGGGATGCCAAGTAAAAGATATTTTGATGATGAGGTTAAAAAATATTGCTATATGTGGAGAGAGGGTGGACAATTTTCTACTGAAAAGTATACAGCAAAAAATGAACTAGATACAAAGCAAAATTAAGTTAGGCTGATTGTATTTTTTTTTCAATAAATTCTGGAACTTCTTCTTTTTCTGCAACGTCTTCTTTTTTGCCTTTTGGTTGGTAAGCATACAAAATATGCAATTTACAATAAGAAAAATCTTTCAATGATGATCTCCCACAAAAATAAAATGACTTTTCATTAGGGTGACCAATTGGCCATTTACAAGAATTTTCGTCAAGTTCCTCCAATTGTTTAGGATTTTCTGGTTCAAAGTCTTTTTCAATAATTAAAGATTTAAATTTACTTTTACGTCCTTTTTTTATTTTAATATTTTTTACATCTAAATTGTCACTACAATTTTTATTTGGTAATGCGGATCTAGTTTTTATTTTTGCAGATAAATTTAATCTATGAGCTTTTCCAATTACAGCGTTTCTGCTTATCCCGCCAATAATTTCTGCAATCTGACTTGCAGTATTGCCCTTGCCCCAAAGCTCTTTTAATTTGGTGACTTTTTCCTCGGTCCAGCTCATAATCAATATCTTGTATCTTATTTATTTAAAACAACAATATACTGATATAAAATTAAATTAAACAATCAAAAAATGAGACTTATCAACATTAAATTTAATTATTAAGCATGTATATATTTTCAATCCTAACTTGTATTAATAATTAAACTTTATAAAACAAATTTAATTTATGAGTTATTTAGCAAAAAATTATAATAGAAAGAAAATTTCCTTTAAATATGGCAAAGGTAGCTATCTATATTCCACTGATAAAAAAAAATATTTAGATTTTGTTCAAGGAATAGCAGTTAATTCTCTAGGTCACGCACATCCCAAATTAGCAAAAACTTTAAAAGATCAATCAAAAAAATTATGGCATGTATCTAATGCATTTCAAATCCCTGAGGGAGAAATATTAGCTAAAAAGTTATGTAAAAAAACTTTTGCCGATTATGTAATGTTTCAAAATAGTGGAGCTGAAGCTACGGAAGCAGCAATTAAAGTTGCGAGAAGATATTTTTATTCGATAGGTAAACCAAATAAAAATAGGATTTTATGTATTAAAAACTCCTTTCATGGAAGAACTTTGGCAGCAATTTTTGCTAGTGGATCAAAGAAAATGACCGAGGGGTTTGGTCCAAAAGTAACAGGGTTTGATCACTTCAGTTTTGGTGATCATAATTCCCTTAAAAAGAAAATTAAAAAAAATACAGCTGCAATTATGGTTGAAACAATTATGGGTGAAGGTGGCATAAAAGTGATTCCAGATTGGTGCTTGAAAGAATTAAGAGTATTATGCAACAAGAAAAAAATATTATTAATTCTTGATGAAGTTCAATGTGGAATAGGAAGATCTGGAAATTTTTTTGCTTTTGAAAAATCTAAAGTAAAACCTGATATTGTACCAATTGCAAAAGGAATAGGTGGAGGATTTCCTATTGGAGCAGTGTTAATGAATAAAAAAGTTGCATCGAGTATGACGCCAGGTACTCACGGATCAACATTTGGGGGAAATCCTTTAGCTATGTCTGTTGGAAACACTGTAATGGATATTATATCAAATAAGAAATTTTTAAATAATGTAAAAAGTTTATCAAAATATTTTTTATTCAAATTAAATAAAGTTCAACAAAAATACCCTAATGTAATTAAGCAAATAAGAGGAAGAGGTTTTTTGATTGGGATTCAGTTGCATAAAGATCAAACTGAATTTATTAAAAAATTGATGGATAATCAGTTATTGACTATTCGAGCAGCTGAAAATGTTGTTCGTATTTTACCTCCATTGAATGTCAAAAAAAATGAACTAGATTTGGCATTAAAAATTATTGAAAAGGTTTGTTCTCAGATAAAATGATATGAAACATTTCATTAATTTAAAAGATATACACACAAAAGATCTTAAAAAGATTATTATTGATGCTAAGAAAAGAAAAAGTTTAAGAAAAAAACTAAGTACATTAGAGGTTGATAAGGGCGCACCCCTAAAAGGAAAATTATTAATCCAAATGTTTGAAAAATCTAGTTTAAGAACAAGATTAAGCTTTTATTTAGCTATCAAACAACTAGGTGGTGGTACTTTGACTTTGAGATCCAATGAGCTTCATTTGGGTCAAGGTGGAGAAAGTATTGCTGATACTGCGAAAATAATATCAACTTATGGCGATGGATTCATGCTTAGAACCGATAGTGACAAAAAGGTTGAAAATTTTGCAAAATATTTATCAATACCAGTAATTAATGGTTTAAGTCCTTCATCTCATCCTACTCAAGTTTTATCTGATGTTTTTACAGTTGAGGAAATTAAGAAGAAACCTATTTCAAAATTAAATATTTGCTGGATAGGTGACTCCAATAATGTTTTGGACAGTTTAATTGCTGCTTCAGTAAAATTTTCTTTTAAGCTAAGTATTGGTTGTCCAAAAAAATTTGAACCAGGAAAAGAAGTTAGAGCATGGGTCAAAAGAAATAATAAAAAAATTTATATTTATAATGATCCTAAAAAAGCTGTGTCTAGAGCAGATGTAATTTTTTCTGATAAAGTTATTTCTTTAAATGATAAAGTTAACAAGAAAAAAAAAATACAAGCATTTAAAAATTTTAAAATTGATAAAAAATTAATGAGCTATGCTAAAAAAAGTTGTATTTTTTTACATTGTTTACCTAGAGGAGATGAGGTGAGTGATGACGTTTTTTTGGGAAAAAAATCTCACATATGGCAGCAAGCACTTAATAGAGTTCATGTACAAAAAAGTATTTTATTATATTGTTTTGGAAAATTAAGGTAGTTGCAAAGGGCTGTCTGAATTCTCATTTAGATATTTTATTACTGAGGCTCTATCTTTTTCTTTTCTAAGACCTGCATATGCCATCTTTGTTCCCTTTATCCATTTAGCAGGTTTGATTAAAAATCCATTCAGTTCTTCAAAAGTCCAATTCTTATCATATGCGGCTAATGCTTTTGAATATTTATAATCTTCGACACCTCCAACTTTTCTACCTACAACATTATATAAAGCGGGTCCTATAGCATTCTTCCCACCCTTAACTATTGAATGACAAGCAGCACATTTTTTAAAAACTTTTTCTCCATGCGCAATATCTCCCATTGCCATTAAGGCTGATATATCAATTTTGTCTGATGTCGTACTTGAGCTAGTTGTGGATACGGTGGTTGCAGTTTCAACTTCAACTGAATAACCAGGTGTTTCAGGTTTCTCTACATGGAATATAACATCAGATAATTTTCCAATACCAATAACAAGCAGGGCAACCATTAAAACTGCAGCAACTATTTTATTTATTTCGAAAGAATCCATTTTTTCTAAATTTTGTAGTGAACGTATAACATGATAAATTAAAAAAAAGCTAAAATTTAATGTATAAATTTGCCTCTATAGTTGTTTAATGAGTATAATAATTTGAAAATATAATGAAAACTTTAGTAATTATTCCCTCTAGAATGTCTGCTACTAGGCTGCCAGGCAAACCTTTGCTAAAAATAAATGGTTTATCAATTATTTCACATGTATCTAAAAAAGCAGAAGAGGCCAATATTGGAGATGTGATTGTGGCTACAGAGGACCAGGAAATAATTGATGATGTTAAAGGAAACGGTTTCAATGCAATTTTAACTAGCAATAAACACAAAACTGGTACAGATAGAATTCACGAAGCGCTTAAAAAATCAAATATTAAGGATGTTGATTTTATTGTGAATTTACAAGGCGACGAACCAGCAATCGACATTGATGATATAAAAAGTTTGAATGAAAAAATGGTAAAAAATAATTCTAATTTAGGAACTCTTGCCGCAAAAATAAAAGATAATAAAAACCTCAAGAATGTTAATATTGTTAAGGTCATTACTGAAAACAGCCTAGAAGGGGGTCATTTTCCAAAGGCAGTATCCTTTTTAAGAAAATCTGAGCAGATAGAAAATATTTATCACCATATTGGAATTTATTGTTATTCGAGAAATTGTCTTGAAAAATTTGTTCACTTGAATCAATCCAAAAATGAAATAGAAAATCGACTAGAGCAATTAAGAGCATTAGATAATAATATTGATATCAATGTTTCACTTGCAAAGTCATCTCCAATAGGCGTAGATACAGAAGAAGATTATCTAGCCTTAAAAAAAATAATGGAATATAAGAATTGATGAGTAAAATTTATTTTCAAGGAACCTTTGGTGCATATTCTCATTTAGCAGCTCTTTCAATCGATCCTAAAGCAGATATCTTACCTTGTAAAACCTTTGATGATTGTTTTAATAAAGCATCTGAAGAACCAGATAGTAGAATTATAATTCCAGAGTCGAATAGAATTACCGGTAACATTGGAATTGAATATTTAATTTTTAAACATAGGCTAAATATTTATAAAGAGCATTTTCAAAAAATTGAGCATAATTTATTAGGACAGCCCGGGGCAAAATTAAATGATATCAAAGAAGTGTACTCACACGCACAAGGATTGTCCCAGTGTTCAAAATTTATAAAAGAAAATAATTTAGCAGAACATATTAGAGCAGATACTGCTGGATCTGCTGAAATGATTTCTAAAACAAAAGATATTAAGCAATCAGCCATAGCATCCTCATTAAGTGCTGAGATTTATGGCTTGGAAGTAATTAAAAAAAATATAGAAAACGAAAGTGGAAATTTGACGAGGTTTTTAGTTATGGGGAAAAATATTTCTCAACCAGAATTTAAAGACAAAACTTATATAACCTCTTTTTTATTTAAATTGAAAAGTAAGCCAGCCGCTCTATATCAATCACTGGGAGGTTTTGCTATTAATGGTGTAAATTTAACTAAACTACAAAGTTATCCAGAAAAAAATAGTTTCGATTCTTATTTTTTCTTATGTGATTTAGATGGACATATTGAAGACTCAAAAGTTCAAAAATCTCTTGAAGAGCTGGGCCTGCATTGTGAGGATTTTCACGTTCTAGGTGTTTTTGAAGCTGATAGTTTGAGACAAAATAAATAAGAATCTTTTCTTGTAGATTAGAAATTTTAACTGCTATAATAGATTTGGAGGCTAGAGGTGGATGCTGCTTGAACCCGACCAGATCTTAACGGAAGCAGTCGTAGAGACAGTTATTCAGGTTCTAGTCTCCTTAAATATATATGAATAATAACTCAAAAGTATTAGCGCTTAAATATAGACCACAAACTTTTGGTGATCTTATTGGTCAAGAGGTTGTTGTTGAAACTATTACTAATTCTATTAAAGCTGATAAAATACCTAATGCATATTTGTTCACTGGAATAAGGGGAATAGGAAAAACCACAACAGCACGAATTGTTGCAAAAGCACTTAATTGTTCAAATGGTATCGATAATTTATGTAAAGAAAACTTTTGTGAAAGCTGTAAATCTATAAGTGAGTCTAGTCATATAGATGTGCTTGAAATGGATGCGGCAAGCAAAACAGGTGTAGACGACGTAAGAGATTTAATCGAATTTTCAAGATATGGGCCGACCTCGGCTAAATATAAAATCTTTATTATTGATGAAGTTCATATGTTAAGCAAACAAGCATTTAATGCTTTATTAAAAACTTTAGAGGAACCACCAGAATATCTAAAATTTATTTTTGCAACTACAGAAATTAAAAAAATTCCGATTACAGTAGTATCTAGATGTCAAAGATTTGATCTATCTAGAATTAAATCCCCAGAATTATTGGAGTTTATTAAAAAAATTAAGGACAAGGAAAATGGAAAAATAAGCGACGATGCTTTAAAGCTTATAGTAAAAATTTCTGAGGGTTCTGTTAGAGATTCTTTATCGTTGCTCGATAGAGCATTATTAAGTTTGGATGAAGGAAAAGAATTAGACTTAAATTCAGCTCAGAAAATTTTTGGGTATTTTGATAAATCTCAATTAATCGATTTGTTTGAGTTAATTTTAAAAGGTGAAGAAACAAAAGTAATAAGTATTTATAGAAAAATTTATGACCAAGGTATTGAACCAAAGGTTTTTATTAATGATTTCTTAGAGTTACTTTACTACTTTAAAAATATTAATTCTTTAACTTTAGAAAGCACAAACTTTTCATTAAATGATGAAGAATTTTCTAAAATTAAAAATTTATCAAATCAAATAGATTCAGAGGTATTGATATTATTTTGGCAATTTGCCATCTCTTTTCTCGAAGAAATAGACATAGTTTCTAATCAACACCTTTCAATTGAGATGTTCTTAATAAGACTAATGCATTTAAGTTCTATAAAATCTGAAAATAAAATTGAAAATGTTGAGGCTCACTTGAAAAGCGAAAATTTTGTAAAGAATACAGAAACTGAATTAACTTCTAAAACAATAAATCAAATTAAGAATGTTGCACAGGAAGAAAAAATCAAACCAGAAGTTCAGACAGAAATTAAAGCAGAAAATAAAATTAATATAAATGCATTTGAGGATTTAATTGAAATTTGTTCAAAAAAAAAAGAGATCAAACTTAAATACGAGTTAGAAAAAAATGTTAACCTTGTAAAATTTGAAAAAAATAGAATTGAAATATCTTTTAATGAAAGTTTAGATAAAGATTTTGTAAAAGATTTATCATCAAAGCTTTTTGAATGGACTGGTGAAAGATGGATTATTACGTTTAGTAAATTAAAAGGGCAAATGTCAGTAAAAGATAAAGAAAAAAATGTAAAAAAAAAGTTAATGGATGAAATGAAAAATTTAGAAATATTTAAAAGTGTGATGGATAAATTTCCTGATGCCGAATTAATAGATGTAAATTCAAACAAAGATGGAGTTGATAATGACTGATTTTAGTAAAATCTTAGATAAAGCAAAAGAACTTGAGGCAAAAATGAAAGAAAGCCAACAAAAGATTAAGGAAATTAGAGTTGAAGGAGTTTCGGGCTCAAATTCTGTAAAGATAACTTTGGATGGAGAGGGAGAGATGCAAACAATAAAGTTATCTGATGAAATTATGAAAGAGGACAAAACCATTATTGAGGATTTAATTGTTGCAGCACATAATAGTGCTAAATCTCAACTTAAATCAAAAACAACTGAGGAAATTTCAAAAGCAACGGGAGGCTTTGGAATTCCTGGTTTTAAATGGCCTTTATAATAGATGCAAAATATCAGTGAGATAGAAGAATTAATTAAATTAATTTCAAAACTTCCTGGTTTAGGTCCTAAATCAGCAAAAAGAATTGTTTTAAAATTAATAAATAATCGTGACGAACTTGTAAAACCTATGGCAAATACACTTGCGCAAGTTTATAAAAATGTAGTTAGATGCAATTCATGTGGTGCATTAAAGTCAAATTCAAATGGATGCCTAAATTGTGAGAATACAAAAGAAAAATATAATAAAATTTGTGTAGTAGAGGATATTGCAGATCAATGGTCGATTGAAAATTCAAATATATTTCAGGGCTATTTTCATATTTTAGGAGGGACAATTTCTTCAGTTGGTCAAAGAAAAGAAGATTTATTAATTAACTCTTTAGTTGATAGAGTGAATAGAGATAAAATTGAAGAAGTAATTCTTGCAACTAGTGCAACGGTTGAGGGTCAAACAACTGCTTATTATATACAAGATAGTCTAAAAAATTTAGATGTTAAAATTACTAAATTAGCACAAGGTTTACCAGTAGGAGGAGAGATTGAAAGTCTAGATGATGGGACTTTATTTTCTGCTTTTAAAAATCGATCTAATTTGGTTTCGAACTCAGATTAGATTTTTTTTTTAACCTATTTAAATGAAGTAATGGTTCAGTATAACCTGAAGGTTGCTCTTTACCTTTAAATACTAAATCACATGCAGTTTGAAATGCTATAGAGTTTTCATAATTACTGCTCATTTTAACATATAGTGGATCATCATTGTTCTGATCATCTACTATTTTGGCCATTTCTTTCATTATTTCAGTTACTTGTATTTTTGTAGTAATGCCATGATGAATCCAATTTGCTATATGTTGAGATGAAATTCTAAGTGTAGCTCTATCTTCCATCAAGCCTATATTGTTAATATCAGGCACTTTAGAACAACCTACACCCTGATCGACCCACCTTACAACATATCCTAATAAAGTTTGTGCAGAATTAGAAATTTCTTTGTTAATATCCTCCACAGACCAATTAGGTCTATCTGCTATTGGAATGGTTAAGAGATCATCAAGCTTAGCTGGTTCTCTATCTTTTAATTTTTTTTGTTCATTAAAAATATTTATTTCATGATAATGTAAAGCATGTAATGCTGCTGCTGTTGGAGAAGGTACCCATGCACAGTTTGCTCCAGCTTTTAAGTGTCCTGTTTTTTGTTCCATCATATCTTTCATTTTATCTGGCATTGCCCACATTCCTTTTCCAATTTGGGCTTTACCAGAAAAACCACAACTTAAACCAATATCAACATTGTTATTTTCGTATGCAGTAATCCATTTAGATGATTTCATATCACCTTTTTTAATCATAGGTCCGGCTTCCATTGATGTATGCATTTCATCACCAGTTCTATCTAAGAATCCAGTATTGATAAAAAAAACTCTATTTTTAAGACTTCTAATACATTCTTTTAAATTTGCTGATGTTCTTCGCTCTTCATCCATAATCCCAATCTTACAAGTGTACTTGGGTAAATTTAGAACTTCCTCAACTTTAGAAAAAATTAAATCTGTAAATGCCGTCTCGTCTGGACCATGCATTTTAGGTTTTACAATATAAACCGATCCAGTTCTTGAATTATTTTTGTTTTTAATATCATGAAGCGCAGCTGCTGTAGTTATAAAAGCATCCATAATTCCCTCAGGTATTTCACTTCCATCTCTTAATAAAATTGAAGGGTTTGTCATCAGATGACCAACATTTCTTACAAGTAAAAGACTTCTACCATGTAACTTTAAACCTTTCCCATCTTTCGAGATATAGCTTCTATGTGGATTTAATTTTCTCTCAAACAATTTTCCTTCTTTTTCAAATTTTGACTTAAGGTCTCCTTTCATAAGACCTAGCCAATTTCGGTAACAAATAATTTTATCTTCCGAGTCAACAGCTGCTACACTATCTTCATTATCACAAATTGTTGACACTGCAGACTCTAGTATAATATCACTAATACCTGCATGATCTTGTTGAGCAGCAAAAGCTCTTGAGTCTTTCAGAATTTCAATATGTAAATTATTATTCTTTAGAATAATTGCAGACGGATTATCGCTTTCGCCTCTGTGCCCAACAAATTTATTTTCGTCCTTCAAATCAAAAATATCAGCACCTTTTAGAACTTTTAACTTCCCATATTTTACAGCAAAACTTGTAATTTTGTTCCAACTTAATCCAGCTAATGGAAAGTATTTATCTAAAAAATCTCTTCCATATTTTATAACCATTTCACCTCTTAAAGGGTCATACCGTTCAGATACGCTGTCTTCAGATTGTTCAATTACATCTGTACCATAAAGACTATCATATAAACTCATCCATCTTGCATTTGCAGCATTTAATGCATACCTCGCATTCATTACAGGTACAACCAACTGAGGTCCGGCTATACTCGCAATTTCTTGATCAACATTTTCAGTTTCTATTTTAAAATCAGGTCCTTCATTTTTTAAATAACCAATTTCTAATAAAAATTTTTTATAATCATCTAAATTAAATTCCTTACCTTTATTTTTTATATGCCAATCGTCTATTTTTTTCTGTAATTCCTCTCTAAATTTAATTAATTCTTTATTTTTTGGTGCAAGCTCATCGAGTGTTTTTTCTAGACCTAGCCAAAAATTTTCTGAAGATACATTAGTATTTTTTAATAATTCATCATTTACAAATTTTGATAGTTTTTCTGATACTTGAAGATTATTAATTTTAATATATTTTTCTTGCATAGCACTTAAGTTCGTACCCCATCTGTATTTTTGCCTGAGAGTTTTACTCCTTCGGCGGAAATCAATCTCTTTCCAGAGTGTTATGCTTTAATCGGTCCTTTTGCCTGAGAGTTTCCGGGGTGGTTGCTCCTTCGGCGCTATAAATAGTCTCTCCCGATAGTGAATTTGTATCTGTTAAATGATTTAAGTCAATGAATAAGAATTACACTTTATTTAACATCATTTTATTGCCTTTTTTGTGTTTTAAGCATCCGCTATAAATAAAATATGAAAAATTACCTAAATTTTGAAACAGAAATTAAAGATCTAGAATACGAGTTAGAAAAATTAAAAGATCCCTACAATGAAGAGGGATTATCAGAAGTGAATACAGAAAAAATTTCTAGTACTCAAAATGAAATAGATGAAAAACTAAAAGATATTTATTCTAATCTAGATCCTTGGCAGACTACTATGGTGGCTCGTCACGAAGATAGGCCTAAAGCAAAATTTTTTATTGATAATTTGTTTGATGATTTCATCTCACTATCTGGAGACAGATATTATGGAGAGGATAAATCAGTTTTAACTGGATTTGCAAAATTTAAAGGAAAATCTGTATTAGTGATAGGCCAAGAAAAAGGAGAAGATTTAGATAGCAGAATTGAGAGAAATTTTGGAATGATGAGGCCTGAAGGTTATAGAAAAACAATAAGATTAATGAATTTAGCAAACAAATTTAATATTCCAATAATCTCTTTTATTGATACTCCAGGAGCATACCCAGGCGTAGGGGCTGAAGAACGAGGACAAGCAGAGGCGATTGCAAAATCTATAGAATGTTGCATGGAACTTAAAGTTCCAACAATTGCAATAATTATAGGCGAGGGTGGTTCTGGTGGAGCAATAGCATTAGCCTCATCAAACAAAGTTCTTATGCTAGAAAATGCAATTTATTCAGTAATATCTCCTGAGGGATGTGCAACTATTCTCTGGAGAGATCCAAAAAAAATGCTTGATGCAGCAAAAGCCATGAAGCTCTCAGCTAGAGATTTACTAAAGTTAAAAGTTATTGATGAAATAATTGAAGAACCTTTAGGTGGTGCACACAGAGATAGAGATTTAATATTAAACAATGTCAGAAAAAGTTTAATAAAAAATTTAAATTATTTTGATGAACTATCTTCCGAAGAAATAATGAACGAGAGAAAAAATAAATTTCTTAAAATTGGAAGAAACGATGGTTTTATGACTAGTACTGAGGATCTAAGCACATTAACTATTAAGAAAAATAAATTTTATGAAAATTTAAAATCAAAAAAAGTATTATCAGCCATTGTAGGTGGATTAATTTTAATTTCTTTAATTCTGTTATTTATTTAAATTTATAAAGCACCATGACAATGCTTGAATTTTTTTCCAGATCCACAAAAACATGGTTCATTTCTTCCCATTTTTTTATTGTTTGAAATTTGTTTCGAAATTTCTTTTTGTTTTTTTTCATTTTCCTGGTTTGATTCAAGAATTACTTTTAAGTTCATTAAAATTGTTACATAATCTAATTTTAATTTTTCTAAAAGATTTGAAAATAATTCAAATGCTTCTTTTTTATATTCGACTAATGGATCTCTTTGACCATAAGATCTTAGACCTATGACTTGTCTTAATTGCTCCAAATATTGAATGTGCGATTTCCAGTTTAAATCAATTGATTGAAGAAAAATTCTTTTTTCAATTTCTTTTGCATGATCTTCACCCAAAAGTTTAATCCGTTCCTTTCTAGTTTCTTGAAATTTATTAGAAATCGTTTCTCTGAAATCCTTATCTTTTGCTTCAATTAAATCCTTAAATTCAATTTCCTCAAAACTTTTTCCAATTATTTGCTTAGTTTTATTATTAAATTCATTACTTTTAGGATTGGATAAATTTGAAATTTTTAACTTAATTAAATCATCAGATATTTCTTTTAAAAATTCATCTGAATAATCAAAGATATTTTCACTATTCATCGCATTTTTTCTTTGTGAAAACACAACATGCCTCTGATCATTAAGAACATTATCAAATTTGATAAGTGTTTTTCTTATATCAAAATTTCTAGCTTCTACTTTCTGCTGGGCTCTTTCTAATGCTTTATTTATCCATGGATGATCAATACTTTCACCGTCTTTGAGTCCAAGTTTTTCAAGCATACTGTTCATAGACTCTGATCCGAAAATTCTCATTAAATCATCCTCTAGACTAACGTAAAATATAGAACTACCTTCATCTCCTTGTCTTCCAGATCTTCCTCTAGCCTGGTTATCCACTCTTCTAGATTCCATTCTTTCTGTGCCAATTACAAATAAACCCCCTAGGGATTTAATTTTGTCTTTATTTATTTTAAGTTGGTCTTCTGGGATAGAACCTTTTTTACCACCAAGTTGAATATCAACTCCTCTTCCTGAAATACTTGTCGTAATAATTACTGAACTCTCTTTTCCTGCATTTGCAATTATCTCTGCTTCATTTTCATGATTTTTTGCGTTTAACACTACATGTTTAATATTTTTTTGATTTAATAAATCTGAATAAACTTCAGATTTATTAATACTTGAAGTAAATACTAAAATTGGTTGACCTAATTTGTTTCTTTCAATTATTTTTTTTATGATGGAATCATTTTTTTCTTTTTCTGTTCTAAAAATTAAATCATTAAAATCCTTTCGGATCATTTTTTTATTTGTTGGTATAACAACAACAGGTAAATTATAAATTTCAAAAAACTCTTCAGACTCTGTAGCGGCTGTACCTGTACAGCCAGATATCTTTTTATAAAGTTTAAAATAATTTTGGTAAGTTATTGAAGCTAAGGTTTGATTTTCAGCCTGTACTTGAATTTTTTCTTTTGCTTCTAATGCTTGATGCAAGCCATCTCCAAAACGTCTACCCTCTAAAATTCTTCCAGTGAGTTCGTCAATAATTTTAAGACTTCCATCTTTTACAATATAATCTCTACCTTTTTCAAATAAATGGTTTGCTCGTAAAGCTTGATTAACATGGTGAACTAAATGTAAATTTTCTGGATCATAAAAATTATTATTTTTTAAAATACCAGCTTTAGAAAAAAGTTTTTCAACATTATTAATTCCGTCATTTGTCAATAAAACACTCTTTTCTTTTTCATCTATTTCAAAGTCTTTGTTGTTTAGAATTTTAATTAGTTTGTCAATGGCTAGATATTGGGTAGTTTTATCTTCAGCTGCCCCAGAAATTACCAAAGGTGTTCTTGCCTCATCAATCAAGCATGAATCTATTTCATCCACTATTGAAAAATTATGATCTCCTTGAACCATTTGCTCTTCAGAAAATTTCATATTATCTCTTAAGTAATCAAAACCCAATTCACTATTAGTTGCGTAAGTTACATCACAATTATAATTTTTTTTACGTTCAGCATCATCTTGATAGTTGTTAATAAATCCTGATGAAAGACCAAGAAAATTATAAATTTGTCCCATTTCAATAGAGTCTCTTTTTGCAAGATAATCATTTACAGTTACTATATGAACACCTTTGCCGCTCAATGCATTTAAATAGGCAGCAAGTGTTATGGTTAAAGTTTTTCCTTCTCCAGTTCTCATTTCAGCAATTTTGCCCTCATGCAAGGCTACACCTCCTATTAACTGAACATTAAAATGTCTTTCATTTCGTATTCGTTTGGCAGCCTCTCTTACTAAAGCAAAAGCTTCTGGAAGTAATTCGTCTAAAGTTTTTCCATTTTTTATCAGATTTTTAAATTCATTAGTTTTTTTTGGAAAGTCGTCGTCATTTAAATTTTTAAAATCCCCCTCATGTAAGTTTATTTTTTCAACAATTTTACCAATTCTATCTAGCTCTTTTTGATTATTAGATTTGATAAATTTTGTAATTAAATTTAATGGGTTAAACATGACTATTTGATTTATTCTTTACTTATATTGTTTAATATATGTATTAAATAAATAATTTAAACAATATGGGAATTAATTTAACAAATTTTTTATCATCTCAATCAAAAAATACTAAAATGATTGATTTTCAAGACCTTGATCATTTAGATGGTCTTTCAATTTCAGTTGTTTCAGCAAATTTATATAAAGATATAAGAGATGATTTAACAATGTTCTATTTCAGAGAAGGTGCTAATTACGCTTCTGTTTATACCCAATCAAAAATAGTTTCTGAAAATATAAAATGGAATATTAGTCAAAGACCAAAAAAAATATATTCTCTCATTGTAAACACGAGAAACGCCAATGCTTTCACTGGAAAGCAAGGATATGAAAGTTTAAAAAAAATAGCCGATTTGACGGCTAAACAACTAAATAAAAAACAAGAGGAAGATGAGAATAATCCTAAAAAAATTTCTTCAAAAAATATAATTTTTGGTTGCACTGGTACTATTGGAGAAATTTTTCCATATGAAAAAATTTCCAATAATATTCCAAATTTAATCG
This sequence comes from uncultured Pelagibacteraceae bacterium, assembly GCA_902555665.1. Taxonomy (GTDB): domain Bacteria; phylum Pseudomonadota; class Alphaproteobacteria; order Pelagibacterales; family Pelagibacteraceae; genus Pelagibacter. The sequence continues at coordinate 7,649 of CACDTF010000014.1, read as the reverse complement.
AAAAAATTCGTTATACCCAAAATAAATTTATTTGGATGAAGGCAGCACTAGCAATCATGACAACGGATACAAAACCAAAATTAGCTATGGAGGAATGTCATATTGGAAGTGAAAAAGTAAAAATATATGGAATAGCCAAAGGATCTGGAATGATACATCCAAACATGGCTACTACACTTGCATATATATTTACTGATGCAACATTATCTAATGATATTTTAGGAAAGTTATTAAAAAAAAATATAACTAATACATTTAACGCTATTTCTTGTGATGGTGATACTAGCACCAATGACATGGCAACTATTTTTGCAACTAATGAAGTAAAAAATTACCAAGTGAAAAGTATAAATGAAAATAAAATTAAAAATTTTGACAAAGCTTTAAATAATGTTCTTTTAAATCTAGCTAAAAGAGTCGTTTCAGATGGTGAGGGAGCATCAAAATTCATAACAATCAATGTTAGTAAGTGCAAAAATGAGATAGATGCAAAAAAAATTGCTTTCTCAGTTGCAAATTCTCCGTTAGTAAAAACTGCAATTGCTGGAGAAGATCCAAATTGGGGCCGAGTTATAATGGCAATCGGTAAAGCAGGACCCAAAATTAATCTAAATAAATTATCAATTAAGTTTGGAAGTATATTAATTGTAGAAGGTGGAAAATTAAATCAAAGTTACGATGATAAGCAAACAGCAAACTACATGAAATCTGAAAATATAGAGATAAATATTGAAACCTTTACAGGAAACAAAAACTTCACAGCTTATACAATGGATTTAACGAAAAAATATATTGAAATTAATGCAGACTATAGAAGTTAACTTATTGAAAATTCAAATTGTATGATTAACTAATAACCATGATTAAATACAAACTTTTTTGTAAAGAATGTGATTTAAAATTTGATAGTTGGTTTGCATCTTCAAATGAGTATGAAAGATTAAAAAAGAAAAAACTTTTGAATTGCCATAATTGCAATTCAGTAAAAGTTGAAAAAACAATTATGGCACCTCGGCTAATAAGTCATAAATCAAAAACTAATGAAAAAATTAATTTAGAAAAATCTAATAAAGTAAAAAAAACTATAAAAGATTTTCAAAAATTTATTAAAGAAAATTTTAATTATGTAGGTGATAATTTTGCTTATGAGGCAAGATCAATTCATTATAATGGTAAAAAAAAATCAAAAGGTATTTACGGTAGTGCATCAAAAAAAGATTTAAAAGAATTAAAAGAAGAAGGTATCGATGCTCAAATGATCCCTTGGATAGATGAAAAGGAAAATTAGTTTTTAATAAACTTTGCTATATAGTTTACAGATAAATCCCTAGAAATACTCCATTCATCTTTAATAATGTTAAAATTCATACCCTCTAATTTATTGAGAGATAAATCATATTTCATTAAAATTTTTTTAAGATCTTCAGGTTTAACAAATTTATCCCATTCGTGTGTTCCAATTGGAAGCCATCTCAAAACATACTCTGCTCCAACAATTGCAAAAATATAAGATTTTAAAGTTTTATTTATTGTTGCAACAAACATCAATCCATTTTTTTTTAAAAGTTTTGAGCAAGACTTCAAAAAAAAATCTATATCTTCTACGTGTTCAACAATTTCCATGTTTAAAATAACATCAAATTTTTTTGTAATTTTAAGTTTTTCAGGTGATGAACATAAATAATTAATTTTTAGTTTATTTTTTTTAGAATGAAGTTTTGCAATTTTTATATTTTTATCAGATGCATCGATACCTGTTACATTTGCTCCCATTCTTGACATTGGTTCGGATAGTAACCCTCCACCACATCCAATATCTAAAATATTTATTCCCGATAAAGGTCTGAATTTATTTTTTAATTTGAAATTATTAATAATATTTTCTTTTATGTATTTTATTCTTGTTGGATTAAATTTATGAAGTGGTTTGAATTTGCCCTCTGGATCCCACCATTCATTGGCCATTTTAGAAAATTTATCTATTTCTTTTTTATTTACGCTGGTCATTGTGATAAATAGTTGACATAATAATTTAGATGTATTTTATCCATTATTTATTAAATATTAATAATTAAAGCTAGCATGAAAACTATTCTATTAAAATTTGGTGGAACATCTGTGGGAACTATTGATAGAATTAAAAAGGTATGCAAAATTATTGCTTTTTATAAAAAGAAAAAAAACAAGGTAGTAGTTGTTTCATCAGCAATGAGTGGTGTGACAAATGAGTTAGTTAATAAATCTAAACTGATAAGTAGCAATTTTGATAGAGCAGAATATGATGCATTAGTTTCGACTGGAGAACAAGCATCCTGCGCACTTATTGCTGGTAGACTAAAACATACTGGGTTTAAAGCAAGATCTTGGACATCATGGCAATTACCTATTTTAACAGATGGTCCTCACTCAAGTGCAAGGATTAGTTCAGTAGTTACTAAAGAACTAAATAAATATATAAGTTCAGGTGGAATACCTATAATCACTGGTTTTCAAGGTGTTAGCGATAATTTTAGAATTACCACTATAGGAAGAAGTGGATCTGATGCAACGGCAATTACGCTTGCAAAATTTATCAAAGCTGATGAGTGTATAATTTATACTGATGTAGATGGAGTTTATACAACGGATCCAAGGCAATATAAGAAAGCAAAAAAAATTAAAAGAATTTTTTATGATGAGATGTTAGAAATGGCATCACTTGGGTCAAAAGTAATGCAGCCTACTTCAGTTCAGGATGCAAAGTTAAATAAAATTGATATCAAAGTTAAATCCTCTTTTGTTTCAAAAAGTGGAACTTTAATAACAGGTTCAAAAAAAACATTTAGCAATCAAATTATAACTGGAATTTCTTCTACAAAAAATGATGCTAAAATCACCATTGTGGGTGTTAAGGATAGACCTGGAGTAGCAGCATCAATTTTCAGACCATTATCTAAGAATTTAATTAATGTTGATATGGTTGTTCAAAATATTTCCCAAAATGGAAAAGAAACAGATTTAACATTTACAATTAAGTCTGAGGATCTGAAAAAAACTGAGAGATTAATAAAAAAAAATAAGTCAATATCATATAAAAAATTGTCTTTTGATAAAGATTTATCAAAAGTTTCTATTATTGGAGTAGGAATGATAACTACACCTGGAATAACTTATAGGATGTTTCAAGCATTAGCTTCGAAAAAAATAAATATTCTTGTTATATCTACTTCTGAAATAAAAATTTCAGTACTTATTTCCTCAAAGAGTGTTAAAAAAGCTGTAGCGGTCTTACACAAAGAATTTAAACTGGACTAATTTTATGAGCCTTAGGCCTTTCAGAAATATTAATAGAAAAAAAACTAAAGTAATTAATGTTGGCAATGTAAAAATTGGTGGAGATAACCCAATTTCAGTTCAATCAATGACTAACACATTGACAACTGATGTATCAGCAACAATAAAACAAATTCAAGAAATTCATGAGGAAGGTGCTGATATTGTAAGAGTGTCTTGTCCAGATGAAGACTCTTCAAAAGCATTAAAAGAAATCACCAAAAATGTTCAAATCCCTATAATTGCTGATATCCATTTTCACTATAAAAGAGCTATTGAAGCTGCAGAAAATGGTGCAAAGTGCTTAAGAATTAATCCAGGAAACATCGGTGATAAAAAAAAAATTCACGATGTTTTAAAAGCTGCAAAAGATAATAATTGTTCAATTAGAATTGGCGTTAATGCTGGATCTTTAGAAAGAGATATTCTTGAAAAATATAAAGAACCGTGTCCAGAGGCATTAGTAGAAAGTGCTTTGAGAAATATAAAAATTTTAGAAGATGAAGATTTTTTTAATTTTAAAGTAAGTGTTAAATCTTCAGATGTATTTTTATCAATTGCTGCTTATAGGCAGCTTTCTAAAGTAATAGATTATCCATTGCATTTAGGAATTACCGAGGCAGGAAGTTTTGTTACTGGAAGCGTTAAATCCTCTATAGGTCTTGGTACACTATTATTGGATGGTATTGGTGATACTATAAGAGTATCTTTATCAGACGATCCTGTTAAAGAGGTAAAAATTGGAAATGAAATATTAAAATCTTTAGGATTAAGAAATAGAGGAGTTAAAATAATTTCCTGTCCTTCCTGCGCAAGACAAGCTTTCCAGGTTATTGATACTGTTAAGATATTAGAAGAGAAGCTGTCTCACATAAAAACCCCAATAACATTGTCAATTATAGGCTGTGTAGTAAATGGACCTGGTGAAGCTGCTTTAACTGATATTGGTATAACTGGTGGTGGAAAAGGAAATAATATGCTTTATTTATCTGGTGTTCAAAGTGAAAAACTATTAACAGGCGATATCATAGACAAAGTAGTTTTTGAAGTTGAAAAAAAAGCTTCAGAGTTAGAAAAAATAAATAAATGATCCCCACCAAAACAATTGAAGAACTAATTGAAAAACATTCAATTTTAGAAAAAGAACTTTCGACTGGAGAAATAGATAAAAAATTATTTGCAGAAAAATCTAAAGAGTATTCGGATATTAACACAATCATTGATATAGCAAAAAAATATACCACTTTTGGAAATGAAAAAAAAGAGTTGGAGAAAATTTTAGATGATCAATCTTCAGATGAAGAACTTAAAAAAATGGCAGAAGTGGAATTAACAGATTTAAAATCTCAACATGAATTTAATGAAAAAAAATTGAAATTATTTTTATTACCAAAAGATGAAGCTGACAAAAAAAATGCAATTATTGAGATCAGAGCAGGGACAGGTGGTTTGGAGGCGAGCTTATTTGCATCAGATTTGTTCAAAATGTATGAAAAAGTTAGTCATAAAAAAAAATGGTCCTTAGAAATAATTTCAATATCAAGAAGTGATGCAGGAGGATTAAAGGAAGTTATAGCGTCTGTTAAAGGTAGTAATATTTATTCAACATTAAAATATGAAAGTGGAGTACATAGAGTTCAAAGAGTCCCAGATACTGAAACTCAAGGAAGAGTTCATACATCAGCAGCAACAGTTGCTGTTTTGCCTGAAGCAGAAGAGGTAGATTTAAAAATAAATGATACCGATTTAAGAATTGACGTTTTTAGGGCAGGGGGACCAGGTGGTCAATCAGTAAATACAACTGACAGTGCAGTTAGAATTACACATATACCCACAGGTTTGTCTGTTTCTCAACAAGATGAAAAATCTCAACACAAAAATAAAGCAAAAGGAATGAAAATTTTAAGAGCTCGTCTTTACGAGCTTGAAAGATCAAGAATAGATCAGGAAAGATCTCAAGATCGTAAGACAAAAATTGGGAGTGGAGATAGATCAGAAAGAATAAGAACCTACAATTTTCCCCAAGGAAGAGTCACGGATCATAGAATAAATTTAACACTTCATAAACTAGACGAATTTTTAGAAGGAGAAATTTTTGATGAAATGATTGAATCTTTAACACTCCAAGCACAAGAGGAAAGCCTTAGTAATTTAAAATAAAATATGAATATTAGCTTAGCTATAAAAAAAAGTACAAAAATTTTAAAGGATAAATTAATCCCCAATCCAGAATTAGACTCTGAAATTTTAATGGCAAAAACAATTCAAAAAGATAGGAAATATGTTTTATTAAATTTTAACAAGTCTCTAAGTAAAAATGATCTAAATAACTTTAACAAGTTAATTGAAAAAAGATCTTTTCATAATCCAATTGCTCATTTAACGAAAAAAAAATTTTTTTGGAATTCACAATTTTTTGTTACAAAGGATACACTGATACCACGACCTGATACAGAGCTTATAGTTGAAAATATATTAAGTTTAACAAAACATAAAAATAAAATTAAAATTTTAGATATTGGAATAGGTTCTGGGTGTATTTTGCTCTCGATATTAAAAGAGAGAGAAAATTTTTATGGAACAGGGGTTGATATAAGTAAAAAATGTCTAAATATAACTAAAATAAATGCAGTTAATCTAAAAGTTTATAATAGATTGAAATTATATAAATCAGATGTTGACAAATTCACTTTAGGAAAATATGATTTAATTGTATCTAATCCTCCTTATATTAAAACATATAGACTAAAATATTTGGAAAAGGATGTTGCTGATTTTGAGCCAAAATTAGCTTTAAATGGCGGATTGGATGGTTTATCGGAGATCAGAAAAGTAATTAAAAAATCATCTGAACTGATAAAAAAAAATGGTAAATTTATTTTAGAGATTGGGTTTGATCAAAAAAGTAAAGTAATTAATTTATTAAAAAAAGAAGGTTTTTATATAAACAGTAGCCAAAAAGATCTTGCTAACAATGATAGATGTATTGTCAGCACGAAAATATAAAAAATTAATATCATGGTAACATTTAGAAATAATAACAATAATAATAATAGAAGAAATAATTTTAGAAGAAGTACCAGAAATTTTAAGACAAATGGCGATACCTCAAAATATGGATCAAATTTTTCAAATAATGAAAATTTCAAAAGGAAAGCGCCCGGAAGAAATAATCACAATGCTCCAAAACTGATTGAAAAATATAATGATTTAGCTAGAGAAGCTCTTTCAAATGGTGACAAAATTTTATCAGAAAATTATTTGCAGCATGCAGATCACTTTACAAGAATACTCAATGAAAAAGAGAGTTACAGAAGAGAAAAGTTTTCAGGACATAAATCTGAAAATATATCTGATATCACAGAAGATAATGTAGATAATTCTGATCAAAGCTCTAAAAAAGATTTAGTGGAAACATCTAGCGATAACACTAAGACTGAAAAAATCGCTAAATCTCAATCAGAAATAAATTAGTTTATTCCAACTATTTTTTCAGATTTTAGAACATCTAATTTAATTTTTTTAGTTTCAAACAGCTTTCTTTCTTGGCCTTTCAAGATTTTACCAGAGGGTAGTTTGAGTTTTTGTGAATTAACTTTTTTTCCATTTACTATAACCTCGTAATGTAAATGAGGACCAGTAGATTTACCTGTAGAACCAACATATCCAATAGTTTGACCCTGTTTTACCCTAACTCCAGGCTTGATGCCTCGAGCAAATTTTGACATATGAGCATAAACCGTTTGATATGTTGAATTATGTTTAATTTTTACACAATTTCCTCCTCCTCCACACCATCCAGCTTTTTTAACAATTCCATCACCAGATGCCATTATAGGAGTTCCCATAGGTGCTGCAAAATCAGTTCCTCTATGCATTTTATTATAACCATCAATAGGATGTTTTCTCATTCCAAATGGGGAAGAAAGTCTTGCACCATTGATTGGTGTTTTCATTAATGCTTTTTTTACACTTTTACCATTTTTATCATAGTGACCTTCACTTCCTTTTTTGTCAAAATAATACAAGTTATTATCTTTTCCACTAAGCTTAAGATTTGCAAAAAGTATCACTCCTGTCTCAACAATTTCATTTTTTTCATTTAAGAAAATTTCATACATAATTTGAAATTTATCATTTTTTCTAATATCTCTTTGAAAATCAACTTGAAATCCATAGATTCCAGCAAATTCAATAATTGTATTCGCTGGAATTTTTTTATCAGTTGCTGATTTATACAAGCTTTGAATAATTAAATTTTCTTCATAAATTATTTTTTTATTCAATTTGATTGAAACAATTTCTTTATTAAAATCATCTTTTACAAAATTTCTTTT
>CACDTF010000013.1 GCA_902555665.1 uncultured Pelagibacteraceae bacterium | reverse complement strand
AATCAATGAAAATAGCTTTTGCTGAAACTTTATTCAACTTTTAATTGTAAAGAAATGTTTAATTTTTTTTTATTAAATTTATTTAACTAAACTCTAAAAAGTTTGTCAGATAAATTTGACAAATTTTCTCCCCCAAAAAACTTCTTTTGTAACCTTTTTGAAATCTACATCAAATACGGTAGACATAGCTGAAGCATATATTGACCTTGAGTCTATAGTTGAATTTAAGTCCCTACCCTCAAATAATTCTTTCCTCTTAAGTCCAGGCCAATCAGTATACACTTGTGCTTCTTTAACTAAACCTCCTGCTAAGAAAATAGCAGACCCATAGCCATGCTCAGTTCCATTACTACTATTTTGTTTTATTGTTCTGCCAAACTCAGTAAGTGTTACAATTAAAGTATTATCAAATGCTTCTTTGGACATGGATTGATTTAGACCTTTAACAATTTTATCGTAATCATTAAGACAATCAGCATGAGCTCCATTAGTTGCCCCTTGAGCTGCATGCGTATCAAAACCATCTACTTCAAAAACAGCTACTCTTGGTCCGTTTGGTTTTGAAAGTTCTTGACCAGCGTTACTTGCGAGCACCCAACTATCATCACTTGCTGTATTTCTAAGTTCTCTTGTCATAATAATTTTAAGATTTTCTCCCAATAATTTTTCATCATTTTCTTTATAAACCTGATCTATAAGATTAAGTATATCTTTACTTGGCAATCTGTCACCCACTGGAAAATAATTATTATTCATTGGTACACCTCTAATTAACAAAGGCATAGGTAAAGCCAACGCTAATCCTTTTCCATTAAGACCAGCAGTCTTCATGCCTCTTCCTAGCCAACCAGTTTTTACTTGATAAGGTATCTTACCTCCTGACTCCATTAAGTTTTGCCCATCAAAATGTGATCTTCCTGTATATGGTATATTTGTAGCATGAACTATTGCTCCTTTGTTTTGATCCCATAAACTCTTAAATGTTTTAAGTGTTGGATGTAAATCAAAGTCCACAGTTAATTTTAGTGTCTTATCAAGATTAATTTTGCTTCTAAGTTTTTCAAAATTTTTATCGTCTTTAATTGGAACTGCACATAATCCATCCATTCCTCCACGTAACATAACAACAACTAAATTTTTCTTTGGCCCTGAGTTTGCAAAAGTAGGTATTCCGAAACCTGCAAAGTACATTGAAGTCAATGCAGTTGTTTTTAAAAAATCTCTTCTATTTATCTTCATGCTTTTAAAAATTCTGGATGGTTGAATATTAATACATTTTTTTCACTTGATTTACGCAACATGTTTTTAAATACATAATCTGATATTTTTCCTGGATTATCAAAATTATTGTAAATTATCTTTTCATAAAATTCTTTGTTATCATTTCCAGCTTTCAGAAATGAATAACTCCTATCAGCATATACAAGTCTTCTGATTAATAATTCTGGAGACAGCCAATCAGCAGAATCATCAGACCATCCATTTGGTTGTTTTGCTCTGTAAGGATGATGTCCAATATTTCTTAAAATTCTTTCAGGTAATCTTTGAGATCTAAGAGGTTTAGCTCCTAACTCATAACCATCCAATAGATCTATTGAAGGTGGCCAACTTAAATCAGCTGTTTTTGCTACTTGTATAAACCAATTCTCTGGCGTCTGAAATTTTTTATATTTGTCATTATATTTGAAAGCAACTTTAATTGCTGCTTTATGAATGTCAGGTATAAATCCATCAGATTTTTTGAAGGCATCAATAATGGGCTGCTTCATTTCTTTTGTAGGTTCGTCTGTGATTAAAAATCTACAAAGTCTTTCTGCAACAAAGTCTCTACAATTAGGATGGTTCACTAAATCTTTAATAACTACAGCTAATGCTTTTTTACCCTTTTTATATTCTTTTCCCAAAACATTTTTTTTACCTCTTTGATGATATTCAGAGTTAAACCATACATTGCCTGTTTCTAGATTTTTTTTACTCCATCTATGTTGCCAGCCAGTCATGATATAAGCTAATTGGATTACATCTTGTTGTGTATAACCAGCTTTTGGAGATACTGTATGAAGTTCTAAAAGTTCTCTAGCATGGTTTTCATTGATTGTTGCAGGCTCTTTTTTTCTTCTTCTCCATTCGTCACTTGCTGTAACACTTTTAGGACCAGCACTCTCACTATTATCTAGATGATGAATCATGGCCCAAGAAGTAGTTACATCGTATACCATTTTTTCAAATGATTGATTTAAATTTGGTCTAATAATTTCTCTTTGATATGCACCTGTTGAATAATTTGCTAAAAAATCCTTTTCACTGATAGCAAAAAAATTTCCCCAAAACATCCATAGTTTAGCTAAAACTGGACTACTACTATTTATTCCTTCATTATGTCTGATCGAAATTTCTAAAGACTCCCAAAACTTTTGTCCTGTTTTGTGTCTAAGTATATCTCTATGAGTTTTGTATAGCGTTTTGTTATCTTTATACTTTTTTCTTAATACTTTTCTGTCACCATAAACCCAATCTCTATAATGTTTTCTTAATTCTTTTTCAGAATATATTTTACCTTTCCAAGATAATTCCGGCACATCATTTACTTGATCAAGAGCCCACTTCAAAGGATCAGAGGGAGCTTTCTCATTAGGTCCAATACCGAAAGCAACTTTTCTAAAAAAACTTTTCATGAATTATTTTATTTTATCAATATCGTGAACATTTGTTAAGGAATGATTAAATTCTTCAATATTTTCTCTTAAAGCTAAACTAGAAATTGAATAAATCATTATTAATAACAAAACTAATGGGATTGAGGTTATTATTGAAGCGTAACTTTTGATCAGTAATATATAAAAAATAATAAATAAAGCTGATCTAATTAAAACAGTTTTTCTAAAAACACTAATTATTGAAAGTGAGTGTTTTAATAAATTTAAAAAACTCATCTGAGATGGGCCTAAATATCTTTTTCCTCTCATAGATGGCATTGAAATAAGTTCTTTCTCTACTTTTTTTAGTGAACCAGAAAAACTATTCCACGTAGCTTTTTCATCTAGTAGTTTCTTTACAGTTGTTTTGGATAGACATGTAAAGTTACCAAATTTAATTGATTGTCCCGTAAATACTAAAGTTAGAAATTTATGAAATTGATAACAAGTTTTAAAAATTATTCCCTCAGATCTTTTTACCCTCTCACCTATTAAAGATTTTTCACCAGATTTTTTAGAAAGTTCGATAAAATTTTTTATTTCTTCAGGCCTATCTTCGCCATCACCATCCATAGGAATTACAAAATCAAATTCTTTTTTCTCAAAGATATATTTTAAACCTGATGCAATACATCTTGTATGACCTCTGTTTTCTTTCATATTAATTATCTCAATTGAATTGATATTCTCAATATTTGGGTAGGTATCAACTATCTGTTGAAAAGAAGCATCATTTATCACAACTAAAGATATCTCATGATCTAAATCTTTAATCTCACTATTAATATTCTCAATCAGTATTTTTAAAGACTCTCTGTCGTTATAAATTGGGATTAAAATTGTGTATTTCATCTATCTTGATCCTACACAAACATTATCAAGACACATATAATCTTTCAATTGATCAAGTTTTTTTCTCTCAACAAATCCATCCCAAACTGGTCTTGATTTTAAATGATATGATAAATTTCCAGCATTCCATTCGTCACCAAAAACTACGTTTATTTTGGTTTCAAATTGCTGATCCCAAGCATATTGTGTTTTTATTGCAATTTCTTTACCTGGATAATCAGTTCTCTTGTCATCTTTTGAAATTGAAACATAAGCGTAAAGTCCTGGTGATAAAAAGAAAAAGAAAACAAATCCAATCATAAATGGCTTTAATTTTTTTAAATTGATTTGTGCTTGAAACAAATAAACAAACAGTGTGCCAAAAAATAGGTAGAAAGGTGTCATCCACATTGTTCTAATTTTTGATCCAGTAATTAATGAAGTTAAAAACATTAAAACAATAGGGAAAATATTAATTACTAATAAAAATAGTAATTTTTTGTCTTTTAAATTTAAATTAAATTTAATTTTTTTTACTAATAACCAAATTAAAATAAAAAATGGAATTATTATTCCTACTTGTTTGAATAAAAAGATTAGTGGATATTTGATGTGGTCTAATAAAATAGATTGTTCTAGGCCAGTTCTAGCTAATCCATAAGTAATAGTAATAAAATCATTATTATATAACCAAATAAAATGTGGGACTAAAACTACTAAAAAAACTTCGATAGTAATGAGATATTTAAAATCAAACTTTCTGTCCTTTTTAAAAAAAATTAAATAAATAAATAAAATATCAATGGATGCTAACAAATAAATAAATAAATATTTTGACAGAAAGCCAAAAGCAGCGAAAAGGCCTACTAAAAAACAATCTAAAAACTTTATATCTTTGCTACTATAAATTTTCCATGAGTAATAGACTGTTAAAGACCAGAAAGGTAATTGACATAGATTTACGTTAAATTCTGGTGTGGTGAAGTTATAAAAATAAATTCCTTCAATTAGTAATATAGAAATTAAACCTAAAATCTTGTTCTTAAATATTTCATTTGAAAATTTAAATACATAATAAAAAGATAAAATTACAAAAATTTGACTTAACAAATAATAAACCCAATCTTGTGATCCAAAAATTTTATAAAAAACTTCTGGAAAAAAAGCACTCATCGGTGGATGTTTATTAAATCCCCAATCTAAATTACTACCCCAAGCTAAAGCTTCGATAGTATCTAATGGTAAATTATGATTTGTGAGTGATGGAATCAGTGTCCAAAAAACTAGATGAGCTGTAACAAAAATATAAAAAACATTATCAATATTTTTGTTATTAATGGTCATTTACAAATATTTATATCAATTAAGCTTGCTTGACACCCCTAATTTGCTGAATATACTGCGTTCGATCAAAATTAAGCTATGCCAAAGACTGCTAAAGCAAAGAAAAAAGTATCAAAACCAAAAACTAAAGTTGCAAGTAAAGCAAAGCTAATTGCATCTAAGGTTGTCTCCAAGGGACCTGTAAAAATTTCAAAAACTTATGTTCCAAAAGACACTGAAAAATATATGTGTGAAAAACATAAAGTATTTTTCAGAATGAGACTAACTGAATGGAAAAAAGAATTAATTAAAGCGAATAACGAAGCTTTATATAATGGCGGTATGGATGACAATAATATTTCTGCTGATATTGTTGATCAAGCAAACTCCTACATCGATAGCAATGTAGAAATGAAAGCAATTAACAGACAAATTAAATTAATATCAGAAATTGATAAAGCGTTAAGAAGAATTAGAGAAGATACTTACGGATATTGTTTGGATACAGCAGAGCCAATTGGATTAAAAAGATTAATGGCAAGGCCTGTTGCTAAATACACTATTGCAGCACAAGAAAAGCATGAAAAAGAAGAAAAAGTTCATGCAGATGACTAAAATGAAAAAGAAATCATCTAAGCAAAATTCAATCTCATTCCTATTTGCTAAGAAATATATTTATTTTTACTATCCTTTTTTCTGGATTGTGTTGTTGCTATATTTGTTTTTAAAATGAATAAAAAATTAGTTTTAATAATTATAATTATTGTTGCTATTGAATTTTCAGGTTATGGAATTCTTAGTACTCTCTACAGATTGTTTGGATAAACTTTATAGTTTTGGGATTTCGGCATCTTTATCCATAAATCTATAGCCTTTTACAACAGCTTCTCTTTCAGCTATTTCTAAATACCATCTTGACAAGTTTTTATAATTTTTTAAGCCAATATCATGCCATTCATGTCTTGCCATCCATGGCCAGGTTGCAATATCAGCAATTGTATAATCTGGTCCTGCAAGAAATTTAGATTGTTTTAATCTTGCTTCTAATTCTCCATAAATTCTTTTGGTAATTTTAAAATATCTTTCCTCACCAAACTCACTTTTACCTGGATTGTAATGATGAAATTGATGATGTTGACCAATCATAGGTCCAACTGTTCCCATTTGAGCCATTAACCATTGATTAATAACCAGTCTATCTTTTTCATTGTAAAGTTTTCCACTTTTATCCGCTAAGTACATTAATATAGCACCTGACTCGAAAATACTATTGCTGCTATCATGATCAATAATCACAGGAATTTTTCCAAAAGGGCTTAGCTTTATAAATTCTGGTTTGAATTGTTCATCTTTACCAATATCAACTTTAGTTACTTTGTATTCATACCCAATTTCTTCAAGCATGATGCTTATTTTCCATCCATTAGGAGTATTAGCAGAAAACAGTTCTATCATTTTTTAATTCCAAGTCTTTCTTGTGCAGCTTTGGAAGTTGTTGTGAATTCAAATCTTAATTTCTCATCTGGTTTTGCATATTTAAAACAACCTCTTGCGGCTAACGCGCCTTCATGAAAACCTGAAAGAATTAATTTTAATTTTCCTGGATAAGAACAAATATCACCTATAGCAAATATTCCATTAATATTTGTTTCAAAATTTTCAGTATTTACCTGAACTGTTTTCTTATCAATATTTAATCCCCAATCTAAAATAGGTCCAAGTTGCATAATTAAACCAAAAAAACCTAATACGTAATCAGATTTAATTTCTTTAATTTCTCCTTTTTCATGTTTTATTTTTACTTTCTCAATATTTTTGTCTCCTAAAACTGAGTCCATTTGAAACTTTGTATACAAATTTAATTTTCCTTGTTCATTAAGCTCTTTTACTTTTTGAACACTTGCTTCTACTCCGCTAAAACCATCTCTTCTATGAATTAAGTTTACTTTGGAGTTATTTGATAATTCAATAGCCCAATCCAAAGCTGAGTCTCCTCCTCCAAATATTGAAATAGTTTTGTCTTTAAATATTGATTTATCTTTAATTGAATAAAATAAAGAATTGCCTTCGAATTTTTCACACTCCTTTACTGGAAATTTTCTAGGTTCAAAAGAACCAACACCACCAGCAATAACAATTGCTGCAACATCAAATTCTATTCCAGCAGAGGTTTTAACATGCCATCTGTTTTTATTTTTTTTTAATTCTTCTACTCTTTCATTTAAATGAAATTTAATATTGAAAGGTTTAATTTGCTTTAAAAGATTATTAGTTAATTCTTCACCAGTACACTCTGGGACAGCTGGGATATCATAAATTGGTTTATCTGGGTAAAGCTCAATACATTGACCACCTGCTTTATCAAGATTATCTACTATCTCACAACTCAACCCTATAATTCCAAGTTGATGAGCACAAAATAAACCTGTTGGCCCTGCTCCAATAATTAATACATCTGTTTTATTCATCTAACCTTGCTTTGACGGAATGTTTACTTCTAGTCCATCTAACTCATCTGAGACAATTAACTGACAACTCAACCTGCTATTATTTTTTGGTTCAAACGCCATATCAAGCATGTCTTCTTCACCATCCTCTTTTGCTGGAAGCTTATTTAACCATTCCTCTTTGACATAAACATGGCAAGTAGCACAAGCCATACCTCCTCCACAATCAGCATCTATTCCTGGAATATCGTTTTGGATAGCACCTTCCATTACAGTTAATCCCTTTTGAACATCAACTGTATGGGTTTTATTATCATGTGTGTGATATGTAATTTTTGCCATGGGTTATATAGTTTCTTATCTAAATAGGACAAGTAAGTAAAATCATACTTGGTATTTTTTAAATATTCAGAGGTTCAGGTAGCTCTTTTTTTATGAAATAGCTTGTATCTTCTTTTTGTTTCATTAACGCAGGAATAATTTCTTTATAAGCATCAATTAATCCATCATTTGGCTTAGGTAATTGATTTTTTATATGAT
This sequence comes from uncultured Pelagibacteraceae bacterium, assembly GCA_902555665.1. GTDB lineage: Bacteria > Pseudomonadota > Alphaproteobacteria > Pelagibacterales > Pelagibacteraceae > Pelagibacter. Next base: position 23,056 of record CACDTF010000013.1, on the reverse strand, counting down.
GATGCAATTTGTCCAAATTATATGATGGAACTGTTGGAAACATATGATGAGTTAAATGATATTCCATTTTCCAATATAAAAAACTTAGTATTGGATTTAAATACATTTCACGTGATGTAACCCTATGATCTTTTATATTTCTTGCTAAACCAGCATGCTGAGTAAATGCAACAAGTTTGTGTAAAGTTTTTCCATAAAATTGTGGTAACACAAGATATAAGAGAGGCATCCAAGAAGAAACTAGTATTGACCATAAAATAATTGATAACCAAATAACAACATAAATTCTTGAAATAAAGATTGCTTTTGCTTGTACATTTTCTGGAATGCTATCTTGCATTACTTTAGTTTTAATTCCTAAAGCATGTTGAATAATTTCAAATGAAATATGCTTTTTAAAAAACACTAAATCTAAAAAAGGAATTATATTTATAATTAGTCTTTTTGGTGTTTCTTTTAAATCATTTCCATATTCAATTTCATGATCAAATGGATTTTGGGTTGAATAAGTGTTTCCATGGTGAACAAAGTGTGTGTATCTCCATCTAGTTGGCTCAAAGTTAGCCATGTAAGAAGAGATATAATAAAAAAATTCGTTTAAAAATTTTGATTGAAATGCAGTTTTGTGACCTGTCTCATGCCATAATGGATTGGAGAAAGAATAAATGTTTCCATAAACTAAAAACCAAAATACTGACCACCATGTGCCCCAAGTTTGATACGCAAGAATTCCGGTTACTAAAAGTAGTCCAAAAAAAACTGAAACATGTTGAAATCCCTTTATATCTGATTTCTTAGAAAGCTCTTTAAGAACTTCTTTATCAACTTGGCATTTGTGCCATTTTTCTAATTTAACATCCATAAATAAAAATTATGTATAATAACTATACATAATTTTATTAAAGGTAAAAAAAAGGGCAAGTACAAAATTGTACCTGCCCTTAATTTAAAATTTTAGCTAATTACTTAGCTCTTCTTCCGCTTGAACTAGTTGCAGCAGCCCAGATTACTAGACCAAATGCAATTTTGTTAATGAAGTCAGCTAAGTTGTAAACGACGTTAAGTGAGTTAGCGTCTACTCCACCAGTTAAGTAACCAAATACATAACCTAATGGGTAAATTGCCCAACCTACTGTAACAATCATTCTCATTGCACCAAAAGCAGTTACAAGAGCCTTGTTACCACTTTTCGCTGCAGCTTTACCAGCTTCACCTGAGAATACTTCATAAAGAATGTATACCCAACCTGCCATTCCGATAATGAAACCTAGCGTAGCATTGATGTATCCTGCTTCACCTAAGTAACCACCGATAAGCATCACTAATGAACCAATTAACAATCTCCAGAACATTCCAGAATTTGCTTTATTGATAGCTGCTAGAATTAAATAGAATTCTACCATCTGTAGTGGCACAGTGATTAACCAGTCAATGTATCTGTAAACAGTTGGCGAGTCCCCAGTAGCAACCCATACTTCTCTCATGTACATGTAGTGTATGAATGCAATACCAGTTACTAGACCAGCAACAATAACTGATGTTCTCCAGCCTGATGCGACATTGCCTGCTTCCATGAAAAAGAAAGCAGTAGCTGCTAACATTCCCATAGAGATAACCCAGAATGAAATTCCTACGAAGTCATCTTGCATCAACATCGTTGCGTCTGCTGCAATAGCTATACCTGAAAATCCAATCAGAGCCATAGCTGCTAAAGCAAACAGTTTAAGTTTTTTCATAAAAAACTCCCTCTTCGTTAGTTTTTATTTATTTAGTTTATATAAACTAGACTTAGGTTTCCCTAAGCCAATGACGCGGTTAATAGCAAATTAAAATAGATAAATGAAGACTTAATTGCGACTAATTCTCATTGATTTTACTGAATTTTTAAAATTAAATACAATTTATAAGTTAAAAATCAAAAAAAATAAGGAAATCGAATCAAATTTTATGCAAAAAAAGTTTCAAGAGATTTACGAGAATTCTATAAAAAATCCTGAAAAATTTTGGCAAGAAGCCTCTGAAAATATCTTTTGGTTTAAAAAACCAACAAAAATTTTAAATAAATCTAACCCACCATTCTATAAATGGTTCGAAGATGGGGTTACAAATACATGTTATAACGCTTTAGACATTCATATTGAGCAAGGAAGAGGACAAAAAACAGCATTAATCTACGATAGTCCTATCACTGGTAACAAAAGTAAGTTCACTTATGAGGAATTAAGATCAAAAGTCTCTAGGTTTGCGGGGGCATTGAAAGCTCAAGGTGCTAATAAAGGTGACAGGGTGATCATTTACATGCCAATGATACCTGAAGCAGTGATTGCCATGCTTGCTTGTGCAAGAATTGGTGCAATTCACTCTGTAGTCTTTGGTGGATTTGCCTCTAATGAGCTTGCCAGCAGAATAGATGATAGTAAAGCAAAGTTATTAGTAACTTCTTCATGTGGTTTTGAGCCAGGAAGAACTGTTGAATACAAGCCCCTTGTCGATGAGGCGATAAAAATAGCTAATCATAAAATTGAAAAAATGATTTTATTCCAAAGACCTGGTCACGAGGTTAAATTAAATGCTCCAAATGAGGTCAGCTGGGAGGAGGTAGTTTCAAATTCTAAAGATGCTGATTGTGTTGAGATGAACTCGAATGAGTTTGCCTATATTTTGTACACATCTGGTACAACTGGAACCCCCAAAGGTATAGTTAGAGACATTGGGGGTCACATTGTTGCTCTCAAATGGACTATGAAAAATATTTATAACATTGATACTGATGATATTTGGTGGTCTGCTAGTGACATTGGTTGGATTGTGGGGCACTCTTATATTGTCTACGCTCCATTATTTAAAGGATGTACTACAGTACTGTTTGAAGGTAAGCCTGTAGGAACTCCAGATGCAGGGGCTTTTTGGAAAATCATTTCAGACTATAAAGTAAAATCACTTTTTACAGCTCCAACAGCTTTCAGAGCGATAAAGAAAGAGGATCCTGAAGGTAAATTTTTCTCAAAATATGATTTAAGTAGTTTTGAAAGCTTATTTCTAGCTGGAGAGAGAGCTGATCCAGATACAATTAAATGGGCAGAGAATTTGCTTAAAGTTCCAGTTATTGATCATTGGTGGCAAACAGAGACTAGTTGGGCAATTAGCTCAAATTGCACTGGTATCGAAATGATGGAAACTAAATATGGCTCAGCATGTAAAGCTGTCCCTGGCTATGATGTTAAAATCATTAAACCAGACCAGTCTTTGGCTAAACCAAACGAAATGGGAGACATCGTTGTAAAGCTCCCACTGCCTCCAGGAACATTCCCAACTTTATGGAATGCAGATCAAAGGTATAAAGAAAACTATATGTCTAATTATGAAGGATACTACCAAACATATGATGCAGGTCATATTGATGATGATGGTTATATTTGGATTATGTCTAGAACTGATGACATCATTAATGTAGCAGGTCATAGATTATCTACTGGCGCCATCGAAGAAGTATTGTCGGAACATCAATCTGTTGCTGAATGTGCGGTACTTGGAATAGCTGATAAATTAAAAGGTCAATTACCTATTGGTTTAGTAGTTTTAAAATCTGGTGTTGATAAAGATAATGACACAATATCAAAAGAGTGTGTTCAGATGGTAAGAGACAAAATTGGTCCTGTTGCTGCATTTAAAGTAGTGATTGTTATTAAAAGATTACCAAAAACAAGATCAGGTAAAATTTTAAGGGGAACAATTAGAAAAATTGCTGATGGTGTAAATTATAAGGTTCCACCTACAATTGATGATCCAGCAATTTTAACTGAAATCACAGAAGATTTAATTAATCACAAAATCTTAAATAATGGTTAAAACTTATTTTTTTTTAATCGCTGCAATATTTTGCGAGGTTGCTGGAACAATGTTACTTCCTGCTTCTCAAAACTTCACAAAACTTATACCAACATTTGCACTATCAGCTTTTTATCTTACAGCATTTTATCTATTAACTTTTGTAGTTAATAAACTTCCAATAGCAATTGTATATGCAACATGGAGTGGTTTGGGAATTTTTACAATTGCAATCCTTGGCTATATTTTCTTTAAACAAACTTTGGCTTGGCAAGCAATTTTGGGATTATTTTTAATAGTTGTTGGAGTAATTCTTGTAAATAGTTTTACTGGAAAGCTTAGCTAAACTGTAAAGGTGTACCATCAGGATCACCTAAAATTTTTCCATCCTGCATTTTAATTTTTCCAGCAATAATCGTATGCGTTGGTGTTCCTTTAAATTTAAATCCATTAAATGGTGACCATTTACATTTGCTCTCGATATTTTCATTTTTAATCTCAATAGTTTTGTTCATATCAACAATTGTAAAGTCTGCATCATAACCTTCTTTGATAAATCCTTTGTTTTTTATTCCAAAGATTTTCACTGGATTTTCACAAACGAAGTTCATCAATTGTTGAAGAGATAATTTTCTATCATTAATATGATTTAACATTACAGGCATTAAAGTTTGAACTCCCGGCATTCCTGAAGGAGTATTTGGATATACCTTGTTTTTATTTTCTTTCAAATGAGGAGCATGATCTGAACCGATAGTATCATTGAAGTTATTTCTCACCCCATACCACAATCTATCATAATGAGATTTATCTCTCAAAGGTGGGTTCATCTGAGCATAAGTTCCAAGCTTGTCATAACAATCTGGAGCATAGAGAGTTAAATGCTGAGGAGTAATCTCAAATGTAATATTTCCTTTGTGTTGAGACAAGAAATCAATTTCTTCTTTTGTTGTAATATGGAGTACATGAGCTTTTTTATTATGCTTTTCTGCAATTCGAACAATTCGTCTTGTAGATGCTATTGCACATTCTGCACTTCTCCAAACTGGATGGGTATGAACATCACCCTCTTTAATTAACTTCTTATTTACATTTAAAATTGCCTCATCTTCAGAATGAACTGCCACAACTTTTGAAGCATTTTGAAAAACCTTATCTATATCGTCTTCTTCAGCAACCAATAAATTACCAGTTGAAGATCCTGCAAAAAGTTTAATACCACAACAACCTTCTAAACCCTCTAGACTTGCTAAATCATCCGAATTATCTGCAGTTGCGCCGAAGTAAAAAGCATAATTGCAATACATTCTATTTTTTGCGAGATCTAGTTTTCTTTGAAATTCCCTCATATTGGATGTTGGTGGATTTGTATTCGGCATTTCAAATACACTTGTAATGCCTCCTGCTATTGCTGCTCTACTTCCTGAATGAAGATCCTCTGTATCCGTTGATCCTGGTTCTCTAAAATGTGTTTGGGTATCTATACAACCAGGTAATACTTTATGGCCTTCTGCATTGATTGTTTCTTTTGCTTCTTCTGAAATTTGCCCAATCTGTTGAATTTTTCCATCTTTTACAGCAACATCAATATCTTTTAATTCCCCATCGATGTAACATTGTCCATTTTTAATTATAAGATCTAACATTTTGAGGAATTGTTATTATATTACAATCTATAATTAATCAATTATGAATATAAAAAACGTTTACATTTTAGAAGATAGAGCAATTCTTTATATTAACGGAGAAGATGCAAAAGAGTTTCTTCAAAATCTTATCAGTAACGATATAAACAAAGTAAGCGATATAAGTAGTTGTTTTAGCTCTTTACTTACACCCCAGGGTAAATTTTTATATGAATTTATAATCGTAAAACATAAATCAGGATATATTTTGGATTGTGAAAAATCTCAGGCAGAGGAGTTATACAAACAATTATGCTTGTACAAACTTAGATCAAAAGTTGAAATTCTAAATTTAAGTAATGAATTTGTTGTTGCGGTATTTTCTCATGAAAAATTCTTAACTTTTGATCGAGCAAAAGATCAACCTGGATGCACAATTAAATATAGAGAAGATCCAATTTTTTTAGATCCAAGAAATAAGGATTTGGGTGCGAGATTAATTATTAATTTAGAAAAACTCTATTTATCTTTAAAAAAACTAGATCTTCATGACGCTAATCTTAAAGAATATTATTCATTAAGTCATAGCCTTGGAATAGTTCCAAAAGATTTAAATAAATTAAAAGACAAATTGTTTGGTATTGAATGTAATTTTGAAGAACTAAATGGAATTGATTTCAAAAAAGGCTGTTATGTTGGCCAAGAAAATACAGCGCGAATTAAATTAAAGAACAAGCTTTCAAAAAGATTATTTCCAATAAATGTTATTAATGGAAAACTGTATGAAGGTGAAAGTATTTATAATAATGAAATTGAAATAGGTAAGGTTTTAATTGATAGTGACTACCCTTTTGCTTTAATTAAATACTTAAACGTTAACTTTGATGAAAAAGTAAAATTTAAAACTAAAGAAGCTTCAATAAATATCAATAAACCTGATTGGATAAAAAACTAATTTTCTTATTTAAATAAATAAACAATCATTAAAATAATAAAAACTACAATAATCCATATACTGAGATTTTTAAGAAATTGCTTTAATTGAGAATTAGATTGTAAAAAACTTGGTAGAACTAAAATTAAAACTCCAAGCATAAATATTAGTGAAAGCAATTTATCCATCAAAAACTCCTCTATAAAATTCACTTTGGTGCGGTCGGAGAGACTCGAACTCTCATGGACTGGGTCCACACGGCCCTCAACCGTGCCTGTCTACCAATTTCAGCACGACCGCGAAATGTCCCATATTAAATGAATGACAATCATGATTCAAATTGGTAAAAATCCTCATGGAATTTACACAAGAAGTACGTAAAGCAACAGATCCAATTTATCAAAAAATTTCTAAGGTTATGCCTGAAATTGAATGGTCAGTGCATGCTCCCTATATTCACAAAATTAATAAATTAAAAAAAGAAAAAAATGCTGTAATTCTTGCTCACAACTATCAAACACCAGAAATTTATCATGGTGTTGCAGATTTTTCTGCTGATTCACTTGCATTAGCAATTGAAGCCTCAAAAACCTCAGCTGATATTATTTTAATGGCTGGAGTACATTTCATGGCAGAAACTGCAAAATTAATGAGCCCTAATAAAAAAGTTATTCTTCCTGACATGGATGCTGGCTGTTCTTTATCATCATCTATCACAGGTAAAGATGTTAGGCTGCTAAAAGAAAAATACCCAGGCGTTCCTGTTGTATCTTATGTTAATACATCTGCAGAAGTTAAGGCAGAAACAGATGTTTGTTGTACATCTGCGAACGCAGTTAAAATAGTTAAATCACTTGGGGTAAAAAGAGTAATATTTTTACCTGATGATTATTTAGCAAAATATGTTGCTTCTCAAACTGATGTTGAAATTATTTCTTGGAAAGGAATTTGTATTGTCCATGATCAATTTAATAAAAAAGAAATAGAAGATATAAGAAAAGATAATCCAGGAATTAAAATTATTGCACATCCAGAATGTCCTCCTGATGTAATTGAAGCAAGTGATTTCGCTGGATCAACATCTGGAATGATCAAATATGTAAAAGATAATCAACCAAAAAAAGTAATGATGGTTACTGAATGCTCAATGAGTGACAATATCCAGATAGAAAATCCAAATGTAGAGTTTGTTAAACCATGTAATATGTGCCCTCACATGAAAAAAATTACACTTCCAAAGATATTAGATTGTTTAGAAAATGAGACTGGTGAAATAATTATGGACAAAGAAACAATTGAGAAAGCCAGAATATCTGTAGAGAGAATGGCAGCTATTGGCAGATAAATAAGTGTCAAAAATAAAACTAAGCAAAGAATTTATCAAAAGTACGGTTAAGCTAGCATTGAATGAGGATCTTTATCCTTCGGGAGATATCACTTCAGGTTTAATTAATAATAATAAAATCTTAACAGTCAAATTAATTTCAAATCAAAGTGCAATTGTTGGGGGGTTATTATTTGCGAAACAAACTTTTGCATTAATTGATGATAAAATAAAATTCATTATTAAGAAAAAAGACGGCTCTAGAGTTAAAAAAGGAAATTTAGTAGCTTTAATTAAAGGTAATGCAAAAAATATTCTAATCGCTGAAAGAGTAGCTTTAAACTTTCTGTCTCATATTTCTGGAATAGCAACTAAAACAAATGAATTTGTTAAATTAGCAGGAAAAAAAACTAAAATTTGTTGCACAAGAAAAACAATTCCTAATTTAAGAGTTATCCAAAAATATGCTGTTAAATTAGGAGGTGGGACAAATCATAGATTTAATTTAAGCGATGAATATTTAATTAAAGATAACCATATTGCTAGTTCAGATTTAAAAAGTTTGGTTTTAAAAGCTATAAAAAAAAGAAAAGGAAAAAAAATTACTGTTGAAGTTGATACAATCAAGCAACTTAGATCAATTTTAGGTCTAAAATTTAATAGGGTTCTCTTAGATAATATGAGTATTAAAAATTTAAGAGAAAGTGTAAAAATTGCAAAAAGATATTATGAAACCGAGGCTTCAGGTAACGTTTCTTTAAAATCTGTTAAAGCTATTGCATCTACTGGAGTTAACAGAATTTCTGTAGGAGGTATTACACACAGTGCTCCTGCTGTTGACTTTAAGTTAGAAATCTAATTCACAAACTTAGATAGGTCTGGTTTAAAATAGTCAGGCCCTTTCATGACTTTTCCAGATTCATTGTAAATTGGTTTGCCGTTTTTATCTAACTTACTCATATTGGAGTTTTGAACTTCTTCAAAACATTTATCTAAATCAATTCCGAATGCATGTCCTGCTCCATAAGTAACATATAATATGTCCGTTAGCGCATCAGCTACTTCCAATAAGTCCTTATTATTCATAGCTTCTGTAAGCTCATCTAGTTCTTCTTTTATTAGATCTATCCTTAATTTATTTATTTTATCAGTACTAAATGATGGTTTTGTTTTTACTTCCTGACCAAAAGTTTTCATGAAAGTACCAACTTTGCTAAAATTCGACATAATGCTCCTGTATGTTTTTAAAAAATTATTGTATGTTAATAATTATTTGTTACTTAAAATTAATCAATGAAATTAAGAAAAGAATTTGACAGTATTGGAAGTATAAACGTCCCTAATGATAAATATTGGGGTGCATCTACCCAGAGATCCAATAAATTTTTTAATATAGGTAAAATTTTAGTGAATATTTCAATTATTAAATCGATAGCTATCATTAAAAGATCAGCTGCTGTTGTGCATGCTAAGGATAAATTAATTGATAGCAAAATTTCTAAAGCAATAATCAAAGCGTCAGATGAGGTAATTAAAGGTAAATTAGATGAAAATTTTCCTTTAAAGGTTTGGCAGACAGGTTCGGGTACACAAACGAATATGAACGTAAATGAAGTTATTGCTAATAGAGCTATAGAAATTTTAGGTGGAAAAAAAGGGACTAAAAAGCCTGTTCATCCAAATGATCATGTTAACAAATCTCAATCTACAAATGATGTTTTTCCTACTGCAATGCATATCTCTATAGCTAAAGAGACTATTTCTAAAATGCTACCAAGTTTAAAAATTTTAGAGAAAGAATTAAAAAGAAAATCTAACGAATTTAAAAATATTGTTAAAATTGGAAGAACTCATTTACAAGATGCTACACCACTTTCTCTTGGACAAGAGTTTTCAGGATATCATTTTCAAGTTAAAAAAAGTATTGAAAGAATAGAATTTGCTTTGAGAGAAATATTTTTTCTTGCACAAGGTGGTACAGCTGTAGGGACTGGAATAAATTCTAAGAAAAATTTTGATAAGAAAATTGTTAAAGAAATAGCAAAATTTACAAAAATAAAATTTAAACCAGCCCCAAACAAATTTGCTGAACTTGCTGCTCATGATGCGATTGTAAATTTCTCTGGTGCTCTTAATACCTGTGCGGTAGCTTTAATGAAAATATCTAATGATATTCGTTTTTTAGGTTCTGGACCAAGAGCTGGATACGGAGAATTAATCCTACCTGAAAATGAACCAGGCTCATCTATAATGCCAGGGAAAGTTAATCCAACACAATGTGAAGCTGTAACAATGGTTTGTGTTAAAGTTATTGGCAACCACAATGGAATAACCATGGCAGGATCTCATGGCCATTTTGAACTTAATGTTTTTAAACCTTTAATAGCTCACAACATCTTACAATCAATCGACTTAATTGCTGACAGCACAAAAAATTTTGCTCTATATTGCGTTAAAGGAATAAAAGCTAATAAAAAAAAAATCCAAGAACATCTAGATAATTCACTTATGCTAGTAACTGCTTTAGCCCCACATATTGGTTACGATAATGCAGCAAAGATAGCAAAAACTGCACTCAAAAATAATACTACTCTAAAATATGAAACTTTAAAAACAGGATTAATAAACGAAAAAAATTACAATAAGATAGTTAATCCTAAAAAGATGATCTATCCAGCATAATTCTTAATTGCTTCATTTAATAAATTTTTGAAGTAAATTTTGTTTTGTAAATCTTCCTTTTTAAAAACTACATTATTTAAAATTGTATTTACACTCTGATTAATTTTATTATCAATTTTAATATCTTTTAATTTAGCAATTTTTTGATCGAAATTATAAGTAAAATTGAAATCAATTTCTTTAATTTTATTTCTATAATTTTTCGGTGTTAGAAGAAATGTATATATTTTGTTATAATCTTTAACATTAATTTTAATTTTTCCATCCAAAATTAATTCTCCATTTTTAACAAAAATTAAACTTTCCAATAATTCAAAATCTGCAAAATCTCTCCATCTAAATTTTGTATTATCTGTATCAATTAAACCTTCTTGTAGATTTGAGCTTAAATTAATATTTTTAAAGTTAGCATTTTTATAAACTTTGTCTGCATGAATATTTATTTTAAAATCAATATTTTTATTATTAAATATTTCAGTTTTTAAAAGTTGTGCAATTACAGCATTAGATCCAAACAGTGTATTTAAATTAATTTCATCTAAATCACCATCTAAATTTCCATAAAAAGGTTTGAAATTTAAATTTCCCTTATAGGAAATATTTGGCTCATCTATCTTATCAAAAATATAAAAATTAATTGAATTTTTTTTAATTTGGTATTCAAGATTTCTTTTTAGTTTATTAAAAACAATTTGTGATTTGCCTATCTTTTTTTCTTTTTCAAAAGTTAATTTATTTTCAATTCTTAGTTTAATTAAATTAAGATTAATTTGTGAAAAAAAATTGTTCTTTCCTTCGCTAAAAAAAGATTTTAATGAAAAAGGGATATTAAATATTTCATTTTCTGAATAAAAAATATTTTTTAATTCTTTATGGTCATAGTAATATTTAATCTTTAAAGCTTTATTTATAAATAGTACTTCATTATCTAAATTTTTAAAAAAAATATTACTATCCTTTATTATCAAATTTCCATCCTGAAAACTTTTATTTAGTAGTTCCAAAAAAAAATTATAATTTTTTTTATTTAGATTAAAATTACCATTTTCTAAAATTAAATCTCTTACTTTGATTTTTTTTAATGAGTGTAAATTATTTAATGAAATAAAAATTTTTAATTTGCTTATTTTTGAAATTTCATTTTGATCGTTAAGGATTTTTGTGTCAAAGGCTATGAAGTGTGGTCTTGGAAAAAAATTATATTCAATATTTTGGGAAAATTTGAAATTTAAATCGAATTTTCTTTGAAACTCATTTTTAAACTTTTTGGAAATATCACTTTGTGTATAAAAAGTAGGCAACAATAAATAAGATATAAAAACAACAAAAAGTGCGACAAAAGTTAAAATTATTTTATTATTTTTAAATAAAAAACTAATATTTTTAAAATTTAACTTGTTTAAATTTTTTTCTAAAAGATTATTAATAAAATTACTGATGTTTTTTAAATATTTTACAAAAGAATTTGTTTTGCTCATGACAATTAAGGAAACCTTATAAAGTATTATTATAAATGATAAACAAAGATTATATAAAAAATTTAAATGATGCCCAAAAAGAAGCAGTTCTGCATCTTGATGGACCTCTTTTAATTGTTGCTGGAGCTGGATCTGGAAAAACAAAAGTTTTAACTTCAAGGATTGCTAATATTATTAAAGAAAAAAAAGCATTCCCTAATCAGATATTAGCAGTTACTTTTACTAACAAAGCTGCTAAAGAAATGCAAAACAGAGTAAGTAAAATACTTGGCTCTACTGCAGTTGGACTTTCTTGGCTCGGTACATTTCATTCTATTTGTGCAAAATTGCTAAGGAAACATGCTTCAGCTGCAAGTCTTAATTCTAACTTTACTATAGTAGACACAGATGATCAGATAAGACTAATTAAAAATATTTGTAAGGCTGAAAATATTGACATCAAACAATTATCTCCAAGGTTTATATTGGCAATAATTGATCGATGGAAAAATAAAGGATTTTATCCAAATGAAGTAGTGGTAAACAAAAAAGATCTATATGAAAAAACAATTCTTCCACTCTATAAAATTTATCAACAAAAATTAATTGACTTAAACTCTTGTGACTTCGGTGACCTTATATTGCATGCTGTTAGAATTTTAGAATTCAATTCAGATATTAGAGAAATATATTCAAAAAATTTTAAATATATCCTCGTTGATGAATATCAAGATACTAATTTTATACAAAGCAAATGGCTTAATCTATTGTCAGAAAAAAACAAAAATATTTGTTGTGTTGGAGATGATGATCAATCGATTTATAGCTGGAGAGGTGCAGAGATAAAAAATTTTTTAGAATTCGATCAAGTTTACGAAAATACAAAAGTTATCAGATTAGAACAAAATTATAGATCTTCGCAAAATATTTTATCTGTAGCTTCAAATCTTATTTCCAATAATCAAAATAGAGTTGGCAAGACATTAATTACTACTATGGAAGAAGGTGATTTAGTCCAATTAAACTGTTTTAAAAACGGTAAAGATGAAGCAATTGGAATTTCAGACGAAATAGAGAAAAATATTAAAAAAAAATTTTCTTATAATAACATAGCAATCCTTGTGAGAGCTATTTTTCAAACACGTGAATTTGAAGAACGTTTCCTTAAAATTGGTATGCCTTATAGAATATTAGGTGGCACAAAATTTTATGAAAGAGCTGAAATAAAAGACTGTGTAGCTTATCTAAGATTAATTAATCAAGAAAAAGATGATCTTGCTTTTGAACGAATTGTTAACAACCCAAAAAGATCAATAGGAGATAGTACCTTAAAAAATATTCATGAATTTGCAAAAGAAAATAATTTAAATTTAGAAAGAGCATCAATAAAAATGCTTGAACAAAATTTGATTAAACCAAAAGCTAAAATCGGTTTAAATTTATTTATAAACTCTCTAAATAAATGGAGAAATGATATAATCATAAAGAAATCAAACCACATTAAATTATTACAAATTGTTTTAGACGAGTCTGGATACTCAGCAATGTTAAAAAATAAAAAAGATGTAGATAATGAAAATAGATTGGAGAATATAAAAGAATTATTAAGTGCTATGAAAGAATTTGATAATTTAGATAGTTTTTTAGAACATGTATCTTTAGCAACTTCAGTAGATCAAGAATGGAATGGTGAAAAAATAAATATGATGACGATGCATGCTGCGAAAGGATTAGAGTTTGATGTTGTCTTTCTTCCAGGCTGGGAAGAGGGTTTGTTTCCTCATCAAAAATCTATTGAGGAAAAAGGTCAAAATGGCTTAGAAGAAGAAAGACGTTTGGCTTATGTAGGAATTACTAGAGCTAAAAAAAAAGCTATAATATCTTTTTCTATGAATAGATTTTATCAAGGAGACTGGATAGACAGTATGGCCTCAAGGTTTATAGAAGAATTACCTGAAAAAAATGTTGAGAAAAATTCATATTTTGATGAGGAAATTAACAATCAAGATGATTTTGAATTTAATCAAGATTTTGAAATTGAGGAAAGTACAAGGAGTCCTGGCTGGATAAGATATCAAAAGAGAATTAAATGAAAAATTACTTTAAAGAATTAAGAAGTAAATTTAAGAAATATGAAATTGATGGCTATGTAATTCCAAAAAATGACGATTATTTTACAGAATATTCAAAATTAAATCGATTAGAGGTTATCTCAAAATTTAGTGGATCTGCTGGTTTGGCTATAATTTTTAAAAATAAAAATTATTTATTTACTGATGGGAGATATACAATTCAAAGTAAAATTGAGAGTGGAAAAAATTTTAAAATTTATGGATTTGAAAAATTAATAAATTGCAGTTTGTTTAAAAATCGTACACTCGGCATAGATCCAAAGTTATTTACCAATACTCAAATTAAAAATTATTTTTTAAAACACAATAAAATCAAATATATTGAAAAAAATCTAATTGATGAAATTAAAAAGCAGAAAGAGCATACTTCTATCCCATTTTTTTCTTTAGACAAAAATATTGTTGGTGAAAGTATTAATTCTAAATTAAATAAAATAACAAAATACTTAAAAAAAAATAAATCTGATTATATCTTTATTAGTGCACCAGAAAATGTAGCGTGGACTTTAAATATACGAGGTGGAGATGGCCCCAACAGTCCAATTCCCAATTCAAGATTGATAGTAAGTAAATCAAAAAAAATTATGCTTATAAGTAATTTTAAAAAGTGTAAGCAATTATTAAAAAATAAAATTATTAAGAAAAACGAATTTTTAGATGTAAATGCTTTACCAAGTAAAATACTACATCTTAAGGGAAAAAATTTTATTATAGATGACAAATCTTGTTCAATATTTTATGAAAATTTAATTAAGTCTAAATTTAAGATCACAAAAAGAGAAGATCCAATTTATCTTTTAAAAGCTATCAAAAATAAAACAGAGATTAAGAATATGATTAATGCTCATATCTTAGATGGAGTTGCATTAACTAAATTTTTATTTTGGATAAAAAAAATTAATAAAAAAAAAATTACAGAAGTAGAAGCAGCTAAGAAATTAGAAAATTTTAGAAAATTAAATAAAAATTTTCTCTATCCTAGTTTTGATACAATTGCAGGATCAGGAAAAAATGGTGCTATTGTGCATTACCGTGCAAAAAAAGAAAAATGTAGGACTATTAACAGAAATGACATTTTACTATGTGACTCAGGTGGGCAATACAAATATGGGACTACTGATGTCACAAGAACAATATGTTTTTCCAAAAAGAAAAATAATATCAAAAATATTTTCACAAAAGTATTAAAAGGTCACATTGCTGTCGCTACGACTGATATTAAGAAAGATAGTACAGGTAAAGAAATTGACAAAAGAGCGAGAAAATTTTTAAATAAAAGTAATCTAGATTATGCGCATGGTACAGGTCACGGTGTTGGTTTTTTTCTTAATGTTCATGAAGGACCTCAATCTATTACAAAAATAAATACAGTAAAAATAAGAGAGGGCATGATTTTAAGTAATGAACCTGGGTATTATAAAACCAATGAATATGGAATTAGGATTGAAAATTTAGTTTATGTTAAAAAAATAAAAAAAAATTTGTCATTTCAAAATTTAACGATGGCACCTATAGAGAAAGATTTAATAAATTATGATTTATTAACAATTGATGAGAAAAACTATCTGTTTAAATATCATTTAGAAGTTTATTCAAGGATATCAAAATATTTAAATCCAAATGAGAGAAGCTGGCTAGCTACTTTTATTTAGCATTTTCAAAAATTCAGCTTGGTTTATTACCTTTATTTTTAACTGTTTGGCATAATCTACTTTTTTTTTAGTTGGTTTTTCGCCAACAATTAAGAAATTTAGTTTTTTTGATACACTGCTAATTGTTTTTCCAGAATTTTCCTCAATCAGAGATTTAACCTCTGCTCTACTAATTCCATTTAATTTACCAGTAACTAAAAAAGTCTTATTATTTAACAAACCATCATCTGAATTTTGAACAGCATCTTTAATTAACAAAGCATTTTCCAATTCATTTACAACTTTTTTGTTAGTCTTATTTGAAAAAAAACTCTTAATTGAACTGACTTGTGTTTCACCAATTCCATCAATATTTAGCATATCTTCAAAATCAATTTGTTTAGATAAATTTTTAAATTTTGAAAATGATACAAAATGTTTAGACAATAATTTTGCATTTTCTAAACCTATATGTCTTATACCTAGAGAATATATAAATCTTTCCAAAGAAATATTTTTTTTTTGATCAATTGAATACTTTAGATTTTGAACAGAAAGTTTACCCCAGCCTTCTAGATTTTTAATTTTTGAAAAATCTAAATTAAAAATATCTTGAGGATATTTAATTAATTTTAATTTCCAAAAATTTTCAACTATTTTTTTACCTAAGCCATCTATATTAAATGCTTCTTTTGAAACAAAATGTTTTAATTTTTCAATTGATATTTTATCACAATAATAGCCTTCACTGGAACATCTCCTTACTGCATCAACTTTTTTTGTTACTTTGTTAAATTCTTTAATTGTTTCTGATCCACATGAAGGACAATTTTTTGGAAAAATAAATTTTTTTGAATTTTTCGATCTTTTTTGTTTATCTACTGAAAGGATATGAGGTATTACATCACCAGCTCTCTCTATAATTGCTGTATCACCTATTCTAATATCTTTTCGATTAATTTCATCTTCATTATGCAATGTTGCATTTGAAACTATAACACCACCAATATTAATTGGTTTTATTTTTGCTACTGGTGTTAAAGCTCCAGTCCTACCAACTTGTATATCTATATCTAAAATTTTTGAAATTCCCTTACTAGATGAAAATTTATGTGCAATAGCCCATCTAGGTGCGTTTGCAATATTTCCTAATCTTTTCTGAAGATCAAAATCATTTATTTTATAAACAATTCCATCAATATCGAAATCTAGATTTGCTCTTTGTTTTTCTATCTCATTATAATTTAAAATTAAATTTTTAACTCCAGATATTAACTTATTTAAAGAATTTGTTTTAAAACCCCACTCATTAAGTTTTTCAAGAAAATCCGATTGACTTTTAATATTTAACCCTTTTTCAAAACCATAAGTGTAAGCTATAAAGTTTAGAGGTATTTTTTTGGTGTCTTCAGGATTTTTTTGTCTTAATGATCCTGATGCAGCATTTCTTGGATTTGCAAATTTGTCTTTTAAATTCTCAAAATCACTATTTTTAATAAAGACCTCACCTCTTATATCAATTTCTTTTGGAAAATCTTTTGAAATAATTTTTTTAGGAATATCATTAATGGTTGAAAGATTTAAGGTAATATCCTCCCCCTCTTTTCCATCTCCTCTAGATAATCCTTGTTCAAGTTTTCCATTTTTATAAGAAAGTGAAGCAGATATCCCATCTATTTTGGGTTCAGCAGAATAAAAAATTTTAAAATTTTTGTCTTCGGATAAAAAATTAAAAATTTTTTTCTCAAAATTTATCAAATCGTCCTCGGTGAATGCATTTACCAAAGAAAGCATTGGTGCTCTATGAAATGCTTTTTTAAAATTTTTTGAAGGTTTGTGCCCAACTATATTTGAAGGTGATTTTTTTGATTTAAGAAAGGTATATTTTTGTTCCAATAATAATAACTCATTTTTTAATTCATCATATTTACTATCAGAAACTAAAGGTTCGCTTTTATCATAATAATATTTATTAAATTTATTTAATGCATTTATTTTTTCTTTATATTCTTTTTGAATTAATTTTTTATTCATCTCAATCTAAAAGAGACTTAAATTTTTTAATTAAGGATTTATTTTTTTTAAAATTTGCTTTTTTATTTTTTTTATAAGTCTTATCAAATACACTATATGATTTTTCATACCATTTGGAGGACTGATAATTATAACCTAAAAGCTGTGCATATTTTTTAGCTTCTTCAGTTAAACCAATAGTGTAATAAACCTCAACTAATCTATGTAAAGCTTCTTCGGTATAAATAGTTGTTTCATAATTATCAACTACAGTTCTAAATCTATTGATAGCTGAGATCCACTTTTTCTTCTCTAAATAATATCTACCAATATAAATTTCTTTTGCTGCCAAAGTATCATTAATCAAATTAACTTTAAAATCAGCATCTATTGCGTATTCAGTGTTAGGAAAATTTTCGATCACAATACTAAAATATTCTTTTGCTTTTAAAATTGAATTCAAATCCTTGGTTTCATCCACGATTTGCTCATAGTACGAAAGACCTAACAAATAATAAGCATAATCTAAATTTTTATGTTTAGGGTATATTTTTAAAAAACGCTCTAATTCTGCAATTGAATCGAAATAGTAGTCCTGAGAATAATATGCATATGCTGCCATCAAAGCTGATTTTGGAGCCCAGGGTGATTGTGGAAATAATATTTCAGCTTCGTTAAATTTTTTAACAGCAAAAAAAATATCGCCTTCCTCTAAAGATTCTATACCTTCTTGATATACTTCTAATACTTGAAGATCTAAGCTTTTTTCTTTAATGACTGACTTTTTTTCAATATCCTTGGAACAAGAGACTATAAAAATAAAATATGTAAAAAAAATAATAATTATTTTATTTAATTTCATAAAACAATTATACTTGCTTAAATAACTATTTTAAAGGTGTCTTTGATTTTAAGCAATTGATCTTAAAAAATTTCTATTTATTAAATTATGTGGAAGATTTTTTTCTTTTATCTCTAAAATAGAAAAATTTTCTTTATTTTGAAATACCTTTCTTAATAGTTGATTTGTCAAATAATGACCTCCTTGAGAACATTTTATTGAAGCAACTATTCTATATCCAGACGTATAAAGATCTCCAATACAATCTAGAATTTTATGATTTACAAATTCTTTTTCATTTCTTAATCCTTCAGGATTTAAAACCTCATCATTTTTAACAACTACTGCATTTTCCAAACTTCCTCCTTTAGCAAGACCCTTTTTCTTAATTAACTCTATGTCATCAAACAGACAGTAAGTTCTAGAATTATAAACATCAATTAAATCATCTTCATATATTTTAAATTTATTTCTTTGATTGCCAATTATTGGGTTATTATATTTAAGCTCAAAATCTATATCTAAACTAAGAGTTGACGGTGAAATTGAAATAAATCTATCTCCATCTGAATATTTTATAGTTTTATTTATTTTTATAATTTTTATAGGAGAGTCACTTACTTCTATACCAGCTAAAAGAATTTTTTCTATAAACACTTTAGCAGATCCATCCAATATAGGTACTTCCTCATTATCAATTTCGATTAATGCATTGTCGATACTTAAGCCAAATAAAGCCCCCATAAGATGTTCAATAGTAGAAACCTTGGCACCAAATTCATTTTCAACAGTTGTATTTAATGAAGTATTAGTTACATTCATAAAACTTGGGTATACTAAATTATTTATCTTTAAATCAGTTCTTTTAAAAATTATACCCTGATCTGGTTTTGCTGGTTTAATACAGACATTAACATTTAAACCACTGTGAAGCGCAACACCACTAAATGAAACTTCTTTTTTAATTGTTTTTTGAGTTAAATATGACACTAAATACTTTTAGATTGAATTATTAAGAATTAAAAAACAACAAATGTTACCAGAAAAAACAATATTAACTGAATAGTTGAAAAAATTTTTCAAAAAAAGCCAATTTTTTAGTATTTTTGGGAACAATTGAAACCTCATTAGCATTGTAACCATTTAATATTCTGTGGGACATTTCTGCTAGCTCCATTTCTTTACTAAATAAATTTTTAACATAACTTCCATCAATGTATTTTGTAATTTTAATTTGGTAATTTTCTAAGATCTTATTTAGATCGCGAATAATACTATTTGAAATTGATTTAAATTGAATTTCTAAAGCGAAATGACTACTTTTTAAGTTTTCTTCAAATGAAAAATAACTTTTATTATTAATTAAGTATTTATTAATTATCATATGCATAATTTTTTCATTTGGATAATTTTCTCTAAATAAATCTTTTGCTTCTATAAGTGAATTTTGAAGATATTCTTTTGTTATGAAAATGTTATAATTTTTTTTTTTAATTCCTATCTCTAAATTAAATATTTTATTATCTTCTAAAATAAAAATTATATTTTCAACAAATTTTCCGCTTAATTTTTCAATTTCAAAAACATTATTATCAAGAAATTTTTTTAAAATACTAAAATCGTCACTATTAATATTTCCGCTCAGAGTCATTTCATTCTTATATAGATTTTTATAATTCGTTTTATCAAATAAATATATTCCCAATTTATTTGGTGATATACTTAGATAGTTTTCTAATTCTTTTTCTTTATTCATTTAATATAATTTGTTCTTCTATTCTGTTGTCAACAACAGTTAAATCTTGCTCTGTATTGTATTTTAAAAACTCATATAAACGATCTAAACTTTCATAATTTAAATTATAAGGTAGTCTTAATAAGATATTTTTTTTTAGTTTTATGTCCCACCTATTTGATTGAAAAAAATATAAATTTTCAATTTGGTTATATGAAAATTTTGATTTATCTATAATTTTTTTAAATTTAAGAAATTCTTCTATACTTGGTTTTCCAAAAATATAAGGCAACTCATTATAAAGGTCTTCTGCGAGAGTTAATTTTCCATTAGAACCAATCAAAAATATTTTTCCGTTTTTATTTATTTTTGCAAAAAATTTGGTTTTTTCAATATATATATTAATAGTAGATGGATATTTTTTAAATACTTCATATTTTTCAATTAAAGAATTAGAATTAAATAATTTCACAATTTCATTTTTATTTACCAAAAAAATATTTTCTTTATTTAAATATTTTAATTTACTCAAAAGAATTTCGTTCTCTTTTTGATTTAATCCTGCAATCTTTATATTTTGAATTTGATTTAGCTTTAAATCATTAAGATAATTGTTACTTATAGTGGAAAGAAATATTAACAAAAAAAAATAAATTAAAATTTTTTTACTTTTTCTTTGATGCATCTTTTAATATCCACTCAATTAATTCTATAAAACTAATTCCATTATATGCTGCGATTTCAGGAACTAGGGATAATTTTGTCATTCCTGGTTGGGTATTAATTTCTAACAAATAAAAATTTCCATCACAAAATTTAAAATCTGACCTTGTAACTCCAGTACATCCAATTGCTTTGTGAGCCTTCAGGGCAATGTTAAGTACTTGTTTTAATTTATTTTTTGGCAAGTCCACAGGTATCATATGTACAGTTTTTGCTTTAGCATTATATTTTGCCTCATAATCGTAAAATTTTCTTTTTGGCTTTAATTCAATAGCACCAAGTTTTTTATGTCCCATTATTGCTACTTGAATTTCTCTACCACCAATAAACTCTTCGATCATTATTTTTTTATAATCTTTAATTGAATTTACAATCTTGATTATGTTTCTCTCATTGCATATGTATACATTTACGCTTGACCCCTCATTCAAAGGTTTAACAACGACTGGAAATTTAAAATTTTTTTTAATCTTTTTTATTAAATTTAATGCTGACATATCATATGAATAAGTAATAAATTTTGGAGTTTTTATTTTATTTTTTATAAATATTTTTTTGGAAATTTCCTTATCCATAGCTAAAGATGATGCGATTACTCCAGAATGAGTATATGGAATTTTAAATCTCTCTAAGACACTTTGTATATATCCATCTTCACCAAATTGTCCATGCAATGCATTAAAAATTACACTTGGTTTAAAATTTTTTATAGTTTTTTCTAAATTTTTGTCTGGTTCGGATATTTTTATTTTATAACCATTTTTTTTTAATTCTTTAGCAACCTGTTGCCCTGTATCAAGACTGATTAATCTTTCTTTAGAAATTCCCCCAGATAATATAAGTACTTTTTTTTTCAATTTATTCTAAAATTTTAATTTCTGTTTCTAGTTTAACCCCTGTCTTCTTTAAAACACTTTCAGACACAAAATTTATCAATTTTTTCATATCCTCAAATTTAGCATTACCTTTATTTATAAAAAAATTACAGTGTTTTTCAGAAATTGATGCATCTCCAAAAGATTTTTCTAATGGTACAGACTCTTTAATTAGTTGCCAAACTTTTTTATCAGATTGACCTATAGGGTTTTTAAATGTGCTACCACTTGTCTTAATTTTTGTTGGTTGAGCTTCCTCTTTTTTTTCTCTAAGTAATCTTATCTCATTCATAATTATATTCTTATCTTTCTTGAAACCTTTAAATGATGCGCTTAAAAAAATAAGATCTTCAGATAGTCCGCTATCTCTATATTTAAAATTAATATCTTTTGCAGGTATAGCAATTACTTGACCTGATTTATTTACTGCCTGAATAGAAATTAAAATATCTTTAAACTCCCTTTGAAAACAACCTGCATTCATTTTTATACCACCTCCAATTGTGCCGGGAATACATGAAAGAAATTCAAAACCTCCAAGACTATTTTCCATTGCAAACTCTGATAATGATTTATCTGTAACTGCACTTCCAGCCACTATAATATCGTCTGAATGCAGAGAAATATTATTAAAATTTTTCGAAAGTTTTATAACAACTCCGTCAAATTTATTATCTGATATAAGGGTATTGGAACCTGCTCCTAATACAAATATTTTTTCTTTATCTTGAATTTTTTTAAGAAATTTAATTAATTCTTTTAAATTATCTGCCTTATAGAAAGCTTTAGTTTTGCCCCCAATATTAAACCAATTTTTTTTTTTTAGATCATAATCTAACTTTAAATTGTTATTAAATTCTACAATCAGCTCTTTTAAATCAATTTTCATGATAACAATTGAGGTAATTCTCGCATCCAACTTGAAATAGTCCCAGCACCCATTGATATAACAATTTTTTTTCCATATATGTTTGCCTTAATAAATTTTGCTAATTGAAATTTATCATTCACTAAATATAGCTGAACTCTTGAGTTTTTAATTATTTCTCTCGCAAAATTTATATAACTAAATCCAAGCATTAATTTTTCTCCGGCAGTGTAAATTGGAAACAAAATAACTTTATCTGCATTTTTAAAAGCATAGGTAAATTCTTTTTTTAAATCTTTTAATCTTGATATTCTATGTGGTTGGAAAATACATATTTTTTCATAATCTTTATAAACATTTTTTACACCATCTAGCACTTCTTTGATTT
>CACDTF010000012.1 GCA_902555665.1 uncultured Pelagibacteraceae bacterium | reverse complement strand
AAAGCATATAATTTTGCTGTTAAAGCACATAAGAGTCAAAAAAGAGCTTCGGGTGATCCTTATTCTGTTCACCCAATTGAGGTTGCAAATATTTTAACTGAATTAAAATTAGATAGCGCTACAATTACAACTGGTCTATTGCATGACACTATAGAAGATACTTTTGCAACTTATGAAACTATCAAACAAGAATTTGGTGATGAGGTTGCTGATTTAGTAGACGGTGTAACGAAAATTTCAGCATTTGAAAATTCAGCTGGAGCTAATTCTAAAGTAGAGAATTTTAGAAAATTAATTTTAGCAACATCAAAAGACATTAGAGTTCTGCTAGTAAAAATTGCTGATCGACTACATAACATGAGGACCATTAAAGCGATTACTAAAGAAGATAAAAGAAAAAGAATAGCTCAAGAAACTATGGAAATTTATGCGCCATTAGCTGATAGGATGGGAATGCACAGAATAAGAGACGAGCTTGAGGATTTATCTTTTGAAATTTTAAATAATGGAAATAATACAAAGTTTCTTTTGTGCATCATTTTATGAGGTAAATTAATCTTAGAATTTTTTTTTGATACCAAATTATTAAAATCGATTATATCTAAGTCACATGTACGAGGTGCATTTTTTTTTGCTTTCTTTCTACCTAATTGATTTTCTATAGATTTACATATTTTTAATAGTTCTTGAGGATTGTAATAACAATTTAATTTTAAAATTATATTTAAGAACTTAGGATTTCGTGGGTCAGGCCAGGAAGGGGTTTCATAATAACTAGATACGGAGAGAACATCTAAGTTATGTTCAGCTAATAAAAATTTTGCTTTTTCTATATTTCTTTTTCTTGTACCTAAATTTGAACCTATTCCTAAAAAAACAATTTTAGCTTGATTTTCTAATATATCTTGACTTTTCACGATTCCAATCTCTACTTTTTTTTGTTGCTCTTTTATCATATTGCTTTTTCCCTTTTGCAACAGCTAGTTCTATTTTAGCCTTTCCTTTTTTAAAATACATTTTTGTTGGAACTAGTGTGAAACCATCTCTTTGCATTTTTCCTATCAATTTATTTATTTCTTTTTTATTAAGAAGCAATTTTCTATCATCTGTTGGATTATGATTAGAGTAACTGGCTTGCTTGTATAGAGATATATGTGAATTAATTAAAACAATTTCACCTCCCTTTTCAACAGCATAAGACTCAGCGATATTGACCTTACCCTCTCTTACCGATTTAATTTCTGATCCCTTTAAGACAATTCCTGCTTCAAAAAGATCTTCAAAAAAATAGTTAAAACTAGCTTTTCTATTTAAACAAATGATTTTCAAACCAGGATTGGTTTTTTTATTCATTAAATTAACTTAGCAGACTGAAGAGCTTTTTTTACAATTTCTTTTGTTGTGTCTGTTACTGTAACAAGTGGTAGTCTTACATTGTCATCACAAAGTCCTAAAAGTTTTGCAGCATATTTTACAGGACTAGGATTGCTCTCAACAAACATTGAGTGATGAACTGGTTGTAATATTTTATCTAATCTTTCTGCTTCTTTCATTTCATTATCGGTGTCTGATTTGGAGAATTTTTGAAAATCTGAACAAAGTTTAGGCGCAATATTAGCTGTTACACTAATAGCACCTACCCCACCACGTTTATTAAATTCAAAAGCATTATCATCATTACCTGTTAATTGAATAAAATCTTTACCCATTTTTTCAAGTGTCTGATCAACCCTATCTAAATCACCTGTTGCATCTTTAACACCAGCTATATTTTTTAATTCATACAGTCTAGCCATTGTATCCACTGACATATCAATCACAGATCTACCAGGAATATTATAAATTATAATTGGAATGCCACACTTGTCATTAATTGCTTTATAATGTTGATACAAGCCTTCTTGAGTTGGTTTATTGTAATAGGGTGTAACTATCAAGGCGCCGTTAGCTCCTGCTTTTTCTGCATGTGTGGTTAAAGAAATAGCCTCCTCTGTTGAGTTGGAACCTGTACCAGCAATAACTGGAATTTTTCCATTACTTTCTTTTATACATAAATCTATTACTCTTTGATGCTCATCATGACTTAACGTAGGGGATTCACCTGTTGTACCAGCTGGAACAAGTCCATTGGTACCATTATCAATGTGGAAATGGATTAAATTTATATATGCTTCCTCATCTAGGCCATTATTTTTAAATGGAGTAATTAAAGCAACATTTGATCCTTTGAACATAAATACTTATAACATAGTTTAAAGATTCATATACTAAAAGATTATGCTCAAAAAAATATTATTTTTAGGTTTCACTGTATCAATATTAATATTTTCAAATAATCTATTTGCTGAAATCAATTCAATTATACCTTTAAAAAAACCTGTTTTAAGTAAAGAAGAAATTCAAAAGAAAATATCTATAAATATCCTTAAGCCTTTAAAGAAGCCATCAAAAACCAAAGAAATTAAAATTGAAGAAGTGGTTGTTAAAAAAGAGTTGGTTTTAAAAGAAAAAAAATTAAGTTTTAAAATACCAAAAAAAAAACCAGCGATAGCTGGCACAAGTGCAGCTAAAAATATTAAGATTTCAAGATATTATAGTAAAAAAGATTTTGGGTTGGCTAAAAAAGCTATTTCGGAAATGCAGAAAAGTAAATGGTTGTCTGCTCTTAAAATAGCAAAAAAAGCTAAAGACAAGTCTATTTATAATTTTATACAATGGAGACATCTTTTAACTTCTGGTAACCAGGCTTCCTTCTACGATTATCAAGTTTTTTTAAATAAAAATTCAGATTATCCTAGAATTGGCAGAGTTAAATATCTTGCTGAACATAAACTATCAACAGAAAGTGTTTCACCTAAAAAAATAATTAACTGGTTTGGAGAAAAAGATCCATTAAGTGGTTATGGAAAAATGATACTTGGAGAAAGTCACATTTTAATTGGAGACAAAAATAAAGGTATTAAACTAATTAAAGAAGGTTGGATAACAGCAGATTTATCTAAAAACGAATTAAAATATTTTAGAAAAAAATATAAAAAATATTTAAAAGCAGATGACTATATTAAACGAGCTGATTATTTAGCTTGGAATGGTGATCGTTGGGATTTACAAAGATTAATAAGATATCTACCAAAAGATTACGAACTTTTATATAATGCAAGACATCTTTTAATGAGTAAAGGCTATGGAGTTGACCAGGCCATAGCAAATGTTCCTCAAAAATTTAAAAATGACGCTGGATTAAACTATGATCGATTGAAATGGAGAAGAAAAAAAGGACGTGTAGACTCTTCAGCTGAAATATTATTGAAAATAAGAAATGATAAAGAGTATTTAGTTAGACCTGATAAATGGTGGAAAGAAAGAGAAATTATCTCAAGAGCATTGCTTTATAAAAAAAAATATGAAATTTCATATAAAATTTCAAGCAATCATGGGATGACTGAAGGATCTGAATATGCGGCTGCTGAATGGATGAGTGGATGGATAGCGTTAAGTTTTTTAAACGACCCTTTGACTGCTAAAAATCATTTTAAAAATTTTTATGAAAATGTTAGTTATCCAATAAGCTTGTCTAGAGGTGCCTATTGGCTTGGAAGAGCATATGAGAAAATAGGCGAAAGAGAGCAATCAAATAATTGGTACAGAGAAGCTGCAAAATATCTTACTACTTACTATGGTCAGCTAGCTTTTTTAAAGTTAAATCCAAATGGAAAATTTGAGTTAGAAAAAGATATGGAAATTGATCCAAAATATAGAATTCAATTTTTTAATAAAGAACTTGTAAAAATTTCATATCTTCTAGATGAATTAAAGAAAGACAAATATACAAAACACATTTTAAGGCATTTAGCTAACGACAATATAGCTAAGGGCAGTGAAGTTTTGGCTGCAGAATTAGCTACAAGCATAAACAGATATGATTTTGCTATTCAGGTTTCAAAAATTGCATCTTATCAAAAAAGATTTCATAATAAATACAACTACCCAATAATTAGTACTCCTAAATATATTAATAAAAGAAAAATTCCAGAAAGTGCTTTGATCTTATCTATAATTAGACAAGAAAGTGAATTTGATTTAGAGGCTAATAGCCATGCTGGTGCAAAAGGATTAATGCAATTAATGCCCTACACAGCAAAATTAGTTTCAAAACAAGCCAAACTTCCTTATTCAAAATCAAGATTAACCACTGATCCAGAATATAATATTAATTTAGGCTCACATTATATTGCAGGTTTAATTCTACAATATGATGGTGCCTACCCTTTTGCAGTAGCTGCATATAATGCTGGACCAAACAGAGTTAAATATTGGAAAAAAATAAATAAAGATCCACAAAAAAAACAAGTTGATTATGTTGATTGGGTTGAATTAATAAAATTTAGAGAAACAAGAAATTACGTACAGCGTGTAATGGAAAATTATAATGTGTATAGATATATTTTGGAACAACGACCTGTATCTATGAAAAATTTTTTTAAAGATCAGCCTCTATTTTAGTGGCGGAAGAGGAGGGATTCGAACCCTCGGTACAAGTTTCCTCGCACGGTCATTTAGCAAACGACTGGTTTCAGCCTCTCACCCACTCTTCCGTATGACATTGTGTATTAAGCGATTGTATTGAAAATTCAATATATATAAAGTAATTATTCAATTATTATGAAAAATAAGTACTCAGTATTTTCGTTAATAAAAAATGCTTTTTCATATCATGAAAATTGGCAAAGAGCGTGGAAAGATCCTACTCCTAAAAAAGAGTACGATGCAGTTATTGTTGGTGGTGGTGGCCACGGATTAGCAACAGCCTACTATTTAGCAAAAAAACACAATATGAATAATATTGCCGTAGTCGAGAAAGGTTGGATTGGTGGAGGAAATACTGGACGGAATACTACAATTATTAGATCAAATTATTTATGGGACGCTAGTGCAGGATTATATGATCATGCATTAAAAATTTGGGAAGGTTTATCTCAAGAACTAAACTATAATGTAATGTTTAGTCAAAGAGGTGTAATGAACCTTGCACATAATTTACAAGATGTTAGAGATTTAAAAAGACGAACACATGCTAATAGACTAAATGGAATTGACGCAGTCTACTTGAGCACAGAAGAAGTTAAAAAATTTTGTCCAATTATAAATACATCACCAGATATTAGATACCCTGTTTTAGGAGGAACTTTACAACGTAGAGCTGGTACAGCAAGACACGATGCTGTTGCTTGGGGATATGCTAGAGGAGCTGATGCAATGGGTGTTGATATTATTCAAAATTGTGAAGTTAAAGGAATAAAAAGAAATGGAGACAGTGTTGAAGGAATAGAAACAACAAAAGGATTTATAAAAACTAAAAAAGTTGGTGTAGTTGCAGCTGGTCATTCTAGTGTAATAGCTAATATGGCGGGTCTAAGACTTCCACTTGAAAGTAAACCTTTGCAGGCTTTAGTTTCTGAACCTGTAAAACCAATTATTGATACAGTTGTAATGTCAAACGCAGTGCATGCTTATGTCAGTCAATCTGACAAAGGAGAATTGGTTATTGGTGCTGGAACAGATGATTATGTTTCTTATACTCAAAAAGGAAGTCATCAAATAGTTGAGGGAACATTAAACGCTATATTAGAATTATATCCAATTTTCAGTAGAATGAGAATGTTAAGACAATGGGGAGGAATAGTAGATATTTGTCCTGACGCTAGTCCAATTTTAAGTAAAACTTCAATTAAAGGATTATACTTTAATTGTGGTTGGGGTACTGGAGGATTTAAAGCAACTCCTGGATCTGGAGATTTGTTTGCACATACTATTGCAAATGATGAACCACACAAACTTAATGCTGCATTTAATTTAAATAGATTTGTAAGCGGAGACCTTGTTGATGAACATGGAGCTGCAGCGGTTGCTCATTAATGTTTTTAATAAACTGTCCATACTGCGGAGAACGAGATCAGCAAGAATTTAAGGCTGGTGGCGAAGCTCATATCGAGAGGCCTAAGCAACCAACAGAATTAAGTGATGATGAATGGGCAGAATATTTATTTATGAGAAAAAATATTAAAGGTGTGCAATTTGAAAGATGGAACCATGCACATGGTTGTCGTAAATGGTTTAATATGGTTAGAGATACTTCTAACGACGAAATAAAAGCAATTTACAAAATGGGTGAAAAACCACCTGCTCAATAAAATGACTAAAAACTTAAGAGTAAAATCCAGTGAGTACATTGATGAAACTAATAGAATTTCCTTTAAATTTAATGGCAAAACTTACCATGGATTTAAAGGAGATACTTTAGCCTCAGCATTACTTGCAAACGATGTTCATTTAGTTGGAAGAAGTTTTAAATATCATAGACCAAGAGGAATTATGACGTCTGGTTCTGAAGAACCAAATGCTATAGTTCAAGTAAATCCTGGTACAAACAGAACAGAACCTAATGTTAGAGCAACAGAAGTCGAGATTTATGAGGGTTTAGAGGCATCGAGTCAAAATTGTTGGCCAAGTGTAGAATTTGATATTGGTGGAATAAACAATTTTCTCTCCCCTTTTTTTCCAGCAGGTTTTTATTATAAAACATTTATGTGGCCTGCTAGTTTCTGGGAGAAATATGAATTTTTCATAAGACACTCAGCCGGTTTAGGAAAATCACCAACAGCAAATGATCCTGACATTTATGACCACCGAAATATTCACTGTGATGTATTGGTTGTAGGTGCAGGTATATCTGGAATATTAGCAGCAAAAAATGCAGCTAAAAATAATTTTAAAACTTTGTTGGTTGATGAAAAAAATGAACTTGGTGGATCAACTATTTATGAAAATAATGAATTTAATAAAATTGATAACAAAGCCCCTTCAGAGTGGTTAAAAAAAGAAATAGAGGAGCTTAAAAATGTTAAAAATCTTGAGATAAAAACTAGAACAAGTGTAGCTGCTTATCATCAATATAATTATCTTTTGGCTAGAGAAAATCTTACTGATCATTTAGAGACAAAAGATAAAACAAATAAAATCAGACAAAGACTTCTGAAAATTAGAGCTAAGAAAGTTATTTTGGCCACAGGTGCTTTAGAAAGACCTTTGATATTTAATAATAATGATAGACCAGGAATAATGCTTTCATCTGCTGTTAAAAAATACAGTGAATTTTATGGAGTTGCTTGTGGTAATAAAAATATATTTTTTACTAATAATGATAGTGCATATGAAAGTGCTATGTCACTATACAACAAGGGTATCAATGTTGAAGCAATAATTGATATTAGAGAGAGATCTGAAAGTAAAATTGTTAAAAAAGTTAAAGAAGCTGGTATTAAAGTTTACTGGTCACATACAATTGTTGATACAACTGGTTATAAAAGACTAAATAGTGTTTCTATAATGAAGCTATCTAATGATGGTACTTCAGTTACTGGAAGTAAAATTTCTATTTCATGTGATTGTTTAGGAGTTGCAGGTGGTTGGACACCTGCTGTACATTTGTATACACAATCAGGTAGTAAACTGAAGTTTGATGAAGAAAAAAAAGCTTTCTTACCAAATCAAAATACATCTGAACAGATAAGTGTAGGATCTTGTGGTGGAGATTTTAAAATTGATGAAATTATTAAAAATTTAAATCAAAAGCTTAAAGATAACTTAAATATTAAAGAAACAGATTTAGAAAATATCAACGTTGAGATTGATAAGGAAAATTCAAAAAGAAATATTTGGTTGCTTCCTTCTGATAAACCTTTGGGAAAAACTAAACCATTTGTAGATTATCAAAACGATGCAACTGCTAAAGATATCAAATTAGCATTAAGAGAAGGTTTTAGATCTATCGAGCATGTAAAAAGATACACGACTACCGGAATGGGAACTGATCAAGGTAAACTAGGAAATATGCATGCATTAGGAATAATTGCAGATACTGCCGGCGTTAAAATGGGAGAATTAGGAACTACTACATTTAGACCTCCTTACACACCATTAACATTTGGAACTATTGTAGGTCGAAATGTAGGAAAGTTTTTTGATATTTTTAGACGAACGCCAATGAATGATTGGCATGTTGAAAATAAAGCTGAATTTGAAAATGTCGGACAATGGAAGAGAGCTTGGTACTACCCAATTAATGAGGAAACTATACATCAAGCAGTTCAAAGAGAAAGTAAAGCTGCTAGAGAAAGTGCTGGTATACTAGATGCCTCTACTCTTGGTAAAATTGATATTCAAGGAAGTGATGCTTCTGAATTCTTAAATAGAGTTTATACAAATGCTTGGTCAAAATTAGCTATAGGGAAATGTAGATATGGCCTAATGCTAAATGAGGATGGTATGGTTTATGATGATGGAGTTACAACAAGATTAGGTGAAAATCATTACATCATGACCACAACAACTGGTGGAGCAGCAAATGTTTTAGGTAAACTTGAAGACTATCTTCAAACAGAATGGCCTGAGCTTGATGTTTATTTAACTTCTGTAACAGATCATTATGCTACAGCGAGTTTATGCGGACCTAATAGTAAAAAAATTCTAAAAAAAATAATTCCTGATTTAGATTTATCAGATGAAAACTTTCCGCACATGTCATTCAAAGAATCGAAAATTGGCAATATTCAATGCAGAATAATGAGAATTAGTTTTACTGGAGAACACAGCTACGAAATAAATGTCCAAGCAAGTTATGGAAAAGATTTATGGGAAAAGTGTATAGATGCAGGTAAAGAGTTTAACATTACTCCTTATGGGACTGAGACAATGCACTTATTAAGAGCAGAAAAAGGTTTTATTATTGTTGGTCAAGATACAGATGGAACAATGACTCCTATCGATCTTCAAATGGATTGGATAGTAAGCAAGAAGAAATACGATTTCATAGGAAAAAGATCTCTTTATAGATCTGATACAATGAGAAGAGATAGAAAGCAATTGGTAGGTTTATTAACTGATGATCCAAATATTGTTTTAGAAGAAGGAGCACAAATAGTTTCTGAGTTAAATCAAAGTCCATTAGAAATGCTTGGACATGTAACTTCAAGTTATTTCAGTCCAAACCTAAAGAAATCAATAGCACTAGCAGTAGTTAGAGGTGGAAAAGATATGATGGGAAAAAAACTTTTTGTGCCCATGGAAAATAAAAATATTAATGTCACTGTTGCGAAACCAGTATTTTACGATGAGAAAAATGAGAGGTTAAATGCTTAACTATAATTCAGTTATTAAAAATGAAATTAAGCAAGAAAGTATTTCTGTAAAGGAAATCTCTCCAGTAATAAAAATTAATTTGAGAGGTAAAAAAAGAGAATTTTTAACAAATGTTGGTAAAAATCTTAATATGATCTTGCCTACAGAAGCAAACACTTCAACAACGAGTGATAAATTAACAGCAATATGGCTTAGTCCAGACGAATGGATGATAATCTCAAATGAGCTAGCAAGTAAAGACACTAATAAATCCGATCTATATGAAATGTTATTTAATAGTATTTCAAAAACAAATTTAGGTGCTGTTATAGATGTAACAGATCAATTTGTTCAATTAGAACTTAAAGGTGAAAATGTCTATGAAATCTTTTCAGCAGGATCTCCCTTTAATTTTAATGAATTTAAAGAAAAAAAAGGATCAACAACTCAGACTGTTTTAAATCATGTAGATGTAATTCTGCACCATAAAGATGAAAATATTTTAAATCTGTTTGTTAGAAGATCTTTTGCTGAACATCTTTGTTCATGGATTGAAGACTGTGCTTCAAGATTATAAACTTATTTTTTTCTTCTAAAGTCCCATGGCATTTCAAATTTACCTTGCCAAAGGCCTTTTTTTTCATTTTTAGCATTAATTTCGTTTGATATATATTTTTTTGAGTATTTTCTATAAGCAACTGCATAACCATTCGAAACTAACCAAGAATTCAGATTTAAATTTCTTTTATAGCACTCACCAATTAGTCTTTTATATCTGTCAATATCCAAAATTTTACAAGTTATTACTTTGTTATTTATTTTTTTTTGTAATTTTTGAGTTGAAATTTTTCCACATGGATAATCTTTAGTAAAAGTAAAAAAAATTATTGTTAAATATGGTTTTTTACACTTTTGATTGAATTCAGGTGCATCAATTCCATGCAATCTTATTTTTTTTGAATTTATTTTTATTGTATCACCATCAATAATTTGAGCATTTCCAGAAATTTCTTTTATCTCTTCAGACTTAACATCGTTATATGTGAGAATAAAAAATATCGAACAGATTATAATTAAAATTATCGCTTTCCTCTTTGTAAAAAACATATTTAAAAATTATTAAACATTAGCCAATTTATGTTTAATATAATATTTAACATAAAATAATAATATCAATGATATCAACCATTGAAAGATAGCCCAAATATAAAAAAAAGTTTTAAAATCTGCGTTTAAATACTTTGCAATATAAAAGGATAAAACTGGTACTATCACATTTCTGGCAATATTATTAACCATGGCTTTTTCAGATTTTTTTAAAGCCATAAAGAATCCATTTGATAAGAAAAATATTGGATAAGCAGGTAAAATAAATGCAGAAATCTTAAGGTACATCGAGCCATGCATAATTACATCTGGATTTGAAGAAAAGAATTTAGGAACAATGTCAGCACTTATAAAAATAACTACACCAGCAATTAACATTATAAATAGACCGTATTTTATTGAGGTGAAATAGGATTGCTCCACTCTATCGTAATATTTTGCTCCAATATTTTGCGCTATTATAGAAATTATTGCTGTATTAATTCCTAATATTGGTAACAAAACTACTTGCTCGATTCTTGTGGCAGATCCATACCCTGCTACAGCATATTCACCAAATAATCCAACATATGTAAAAACAACTGTTGCGGCAATAGAATATCCTAATATGGCAATTGTGATTGGCATTGATTGAAAAAAAATATTTTTTAAGAAAAAAAATTTAGCTTTGAAATGGTCTAAAGTTATTTGTTTAATTCTTTGATTATTTATTATTTTTATCAGAATAACCAACAAAGATACAAATTGAGCAATTAAAGTTGCTATCCCAATACCAGTTATTCCTAATGGTGGTATAAATAAAAAACCAAAAATAAAAATTGGATTTAAAATAATATTTAAGAAAAAAGAAAATATTAAAACATTTCTGTAAGTTTTAGTATCTCCTTCTGCGTGTAAGAATGAATTTAATGCTACTACTAAAATAAATAATATCGTACCTAAAAAAATTACATTTATATATTCGAGTCCAAGAATTGTTACTTCTTGAGAAGAATTCATTAATAAGAATATCTTTTCTCCAAAAACAAATCCTAAAAATGATACAACTATCGAGATTAAAATCGAATAAATGATTACATTTCCAAAATAACTTAAAACATTTTTTTCGTTTTTTTCTCCGATACTGCTGCCAACCAGTGATGTACCCGCTACGGTAACTCCAATAGATGTCGCAATTATCAAAAAATATATCGGAAAAGACTTGCTCAAAGCAGATAAGGCTTCTGGCGATATTTTTCCTGCATAAAAAGTATCTACGATTGTGTAAAGTGTTTGGAATAAGGTTCCTACACTTGCTGGTACAGCAAGTTTTCTTACTAACAACGAAACTTCATCTTTTAATAAATTCATTAATTTAAGATTTGTTAATACTCTTTTTGGAAGATATGTCTTTTTCCTGCTTCTTTAGCAAGATTAATTTGTTTCTGTCTCATTCTAAATCTTGATTTTTGATTATCTGTTAGATTATCGTGACAATTTGGACATGAAACGCCCTCTTCATATTTTTTTGATTTTTTATCCTTAAGAGAAATAGGCTTCCTACAACCACTGCAGATCGAGTAAGAACCAACTTTTAGACCATGTTTTAAACTAATTCTGTTATCAAAAACAAAACATTCACCTTTCCATAAACTTTTTTTCTTATTAGTTTTTTTCAGATAATTTAAAATTCCACCATTTAACTGATAAATGTTATTAAAACCTTTTTTTTCCAAATATACAGATGCCTTTTCACAACGAATTCCACCAGTACAAAACATAGCTATAGGTTGATTTTTTTTTAATTTTTTTAGATATTTTGGAAAATCTCTAAAGTTATCAACATCAGGATTGATTGCTCCCTTAAAAGTTCCAACATCGTATTCAAATGGTTTTCTCGCATCTATAAGAACAGTATCTTTTTCTTTAATCAGCTTATTCCATTTGATTGGATCTACATGACTATCTTTTTTCTTTATTCTTTTATTTAAAATTAAGTTCATAGGAACAACCTCGTTTTTGATTTTTACTTTAGGTTTATGAAATGGTTGAAATGCGCTTTTAGATACATTGCTAGTGTTAAATTCTTTAAATTTAAGAGTTCTTTTTAAATTGTTAATTATGAATTTAATGTCTGCAGCTTTACCAGATATAGTTCCATTTACACCTTCTTTGGAGATAATTATCGTTCCTCTAATGTTTTTCTTTTTTAAAGTTTCTAATAAAACTTTTTGATTTTTCTTTAGATAAGAAATTTTAACAAATTTATAAAAGCCAACTACTTCAAACATTATAATTTTCTACAAACGGTCATCCCATCTCCAAGAGGAATTATTAATTTTTCGACCCTTGTATCCTCTGAGATATGACTATTAAACTCTTTAATATTTTTGGTAAATTTGTCATTATTGTTTTCATTAACAACTTCTCCATACCACAAAACATTGTCAATGATTATTAGACCATTTTGGTTCAATAATTGTAAAGAACGTTCATAGTATTCAATATAATTCATTTTATCAGCATCAATAAAAACTAAATCAAACTTTTCATTTTTAATTTCGTCTAAACTTTCTAAAGCAGGTTTAATTAATGTTTTTATTTTATGATCTTGATTAGCTTTTTTAAAAAAATCTATTGCAACTTTATTGGTTTCCTCATTTTTATCTAAAGCAATTATTTTACCGTCATCAGATAATGCCAACGCCATAGATAGCGTGCTTAATCCTGTAAATGTACCTATCTCTAAAACCTTTTTGATATTTGAAATTTTTATAATTAAATGCAGAAATTGACTTTGTGAAATTGATATTTGCATTCTTTTGATATCACCAAGAGAAGTGTTATAATTAATTATTTCTTTTTGAACTGGATGCAGATTAAATCCATGACTTAATATGTAATCTTGAAGTTCTTTAGTTATTTTTAGGTCTGAACCCATAAGTCCTAAAGTTTTTTCTTTAAAATCTCATTAACTAATTGAGGATTTGCTTTTCCCCCAGAAACCTTCATAACTTGACCCACAAAGAAACCAAATAATTTAACTTTACCTGATTTATATTCAGTAGCTTTATCTCTGTTGTCATCAATTACTTTGTCTATTAGTGCCTCAAGTGCTTTCGGATCACTCTCTTGTTTTAAACCTTTTTCTTCAACAATTTTTTTTGGATCTTTATCACCTTTCATCATTTGTTCGAAAACCGTTTTTGCAATTTTTCCAGAAATTGTTCCATCTTTAATTAAATTAATTAATTTTGATAAGTTGCCTGCACTTATTGGGCTTTCAGTGATTTCTAAGTTCTTTTCGTTAAGGGCTGCAAATAACTCACCAATTATCCAATTTGTTGCAAGTTTTACATCTGATTTCTTAATTACATTTTCAAAATAATTAGATGTTTCTATATCCGAAACTAAAATATTAGCTTCGTAAGGTGATAATTTGAATTTTTCTATAAATCTTTTTTTCTTTTCATCTGGCAACTCTGGAATTTCTGATTTTAAGTTTTCAATAAAATCCTCTGTAACTTCTAATGGCAATAAGTCTGGATCTGGAAAATATCTATAATCATGGGCATCCTCTTTTGATCTCATTGATCTAGTTTCATTCTTTTTAGTGTCAAAAAGTCTTGTTTCTTGATCAATTGTTTTACCATCTTCAATTAAATCAACTTGTCTGTTAGCTTCGTATTCAATTGCCATCTGCATGAATTTTATTGAGTTAACATTTTTAATCTCACATCTGGTTCCAAACTCTTTTGAACCTTTTTTTCTAACAGATACATTTACATCGGCTCTTAAAGATCCTTCTTGCATGTTTCCATCACAGGTGCCTAAATATCTCATTATTGATCTTAATTTTTTAATATATGCATTTACTTCATCTGGGGACCTTAGGTCGGGTTTACTTACAATTTCCATTAAAGCCACACCTGATCTATTTAAATCAACAAAAGTATTTTTAGGATCTAAATCATGAATGCTTTTACCTGCATCTTGTTCCAAGTGTAATCTTTCTATACCTACCTCTTTTTGACCATCTGGCATATCAAGTATTACTTTACCCTCACCTACAATTGGATCTTTAAATTGTGAGATTTGATACCCTTGAGGCAAGTCAGCATAAAAATAATTTTTTCTATCAAAGACAGATCTCTTATTGATTTTAGCTTTTAAACCAATTCCTGTTTTGATAGCTTGTTTTACGCAATACTCGTTTATTACTGGCAACATTCCTGGAAATGCTGCATCAACTAAACTTACTTGCGTATTTGGCTCAGCTCCAAATTTGGTCGCTGATGTTGAGAATAATTTTGACTCCGATGTAACTTGTGCATGAACTTCTAAACCAATGACAACTTCATATTGATTGTCATGTCTATTAATTAGATATTCAGATTTGTTCTTACTCACTTAATCCACCAATCAGTAATATTGTTTTTAAAATTAATTTTTTCTTCCATAGCATATGCAATGTTTAAAATATTTTGTTCATCAAAAGCTTTACCAATTATCTGTAATCCTAAAGGATATCCTTTAGCATCATGACCTGCAGGTATAGAAATTCCAGGTAAACCTGCTAAATTTACAGGAACAGTAAAAATATCATTTAAATACATTGAGACCGGATCATTTGTTTTTTCACCAATTTTAAACGCAGAACTTGGAGTGGATGGAGTTAGAATTGCATCAACTTTTTTATAAGCATCATCAAAATCATTTTTAATAAGTTTTCTCACCTTTTGTGCTTTAAGATAATAAGCATCATAATATCCTGAAGATAAAACATAAGTTCCAATCATTA
This sequence comes from uncultured Pelagibacteraceae bacterium, assembly GCA_902555665.1. GTDB lineage: Bacteria > Pseudomonadota > Alphaproteobacteria > Pelagibacterales > Pelagibacteraceae > Pelagibacter. The sequence goes on along the minus strand of CACDTF010000012.1, from coordinate 17,218 downwards.
TTCTTCTTTGAACTTCGGCACCAAATCCTTCAGATCTTGTTTTTTCATACATATCAATAAGATTTTCCCCTTCTGCCCTAAAACCATATTTAACACCGTCGTATCTGGCCAAATTAGATGAAGCCTCTGCTGGTGCTACGATGTAATAAGTTGGTAGTGCATAATTAGTATGAGGTAGAGATATATCGATAATCTCAGCACCACAATCTTTTGCGTATTCAATACCTTTTTTCCATAGGTCTTCTATTTCTTTAGGCATTCCATCTACTCTATATTCTTTGGGAATTCCTATTTTTTTACCTTTAATATCTTTTGTTAATTCTTTGCTGTACTCGTTTCTTTTAAAATCTATTGAAGTAGAATCTTTTTCATCATAAGTGCTAATAACTTCCTGTAACAATGCACAATCTTTAACATTTTGTGCCATTGGACCAGCTTGATCTAGGGATGATGCAAATGCTACAATACCGTATCTCGAGCAACTACCATAAGTAGGTTTTAATCCAACAGTTCCAGTAAATGAAGCAGGCTGTCTTATAGATCCACCTGTATCTGTTCCAATAGTTATTGGCGTTAATTGAGCTGCTACAGCAGAAGACGAACCACCTGAAGAACCTCCCGGAACTAAATTCTTATCAATTGGGTTTTGTACATTACCAAAAAAACTAGTTTCATTAGAAGAGCCCATTGCAAATTCATCACAATTTAATTTCCCCATAAGGATAGCTCCTTCATTCCAAATATTTTGTGTAACTGTTGACTCGTAAGTTGGAACGAAATTATTTAAAATCTTACTACCCGCCGTAGTTTTTAAATCTCTTGTACAAAATAAATCTTTTACAGCCATTGGAATGCCAGGCAATTTCAGATCAAGATTAGGTTTTTCATCAAACTTTTTTGCTTTATTTAAAGCATTTGTATAATCTTCAGTTATATATGCATTTAATTCTTTTGATTTTTCTGATCTTTCAACAAATGCTTTAGTAACTTCACTCGAGGAAAGTTTTTTACTTTTTATATTTTCTACTAAATCAGATAATGATTGTTTAGTTATATCTGACATTATTCAATTACCTTTGGTACTACAAAATAATCTTCATTTTCCTTAGGAGAATTTTTTATTACTTGATCTCTTAAGTTTTTACTTTTTACTTCATCTGATCTTAGTTTTAGAGTTGTTTCAGCAACAGAAGTTAATGGTTCAACATTGTCAGTTTTTAATTCATTAAGTTTTTCAATAAAATCGAAAATTGAATTTAAATCACCTGCAAGTTTCTCTGCTTTTTTCTCATCTACAGAAATTCTTGATAGCTTAGATATGTGCTTTATTGTTTTAAGATCGATGCTCATATGGTATTTAAATATGTCGCAAACTATCACTTAAGTTTAAAATATACAATATGATCACTATTGAAGAATTCAAAAAAAAACAGTCTAAAGCCTCTAGATTGATTGGTTTAGATCTTGGTTCAAAAAGAATCGGTGTATCAATTTGTGACGAAAAACAGTCAATAGCCACACCATTTAAAACAATCAATAAGACCAATAATAATGATCTAATCGACGAATTAAAAAAAATAATAAAGGAAAACAATATTAAAGGAATTGTGATTGGATATCCGATTAACATGGATGGTACGTTAGGTCCTTCTGCTCAATCAGTAAGTGATGTGTCTAAAAATATAGACAAAAATGTTGATGTAGATGTTTGTCTTTGGGATGAAAGACTTTCAACCGTTGGAGCATTTAATCTATCCAGTCAGCTAGATATTAATGTATCGAAGCGTGAAAAAAACATAGATCAGAACGCAGCTGCATTTATTCTTCAAGGGGCTATAGATTATTTAAACAATTAATCCTTGCCATTTAGAGGCTTTATAGCTATAGAGTTAGTTTTAATGGCAACTAAAACCAACAACGCTATTAAAATCTCACAAAAACATCTGTTAGGTATCCAAGATTTATCAGTTAATGATATTAATTATATCCTGGATGAGTCAGAAGCTTTCATAAAATTAAACCAGAGTAAAAATAAAAAAATCGATGTATTAAGAGGCAAAACACAAATAAACTTATTCTTTGAGCCATCGACTAGAACTCAAAGTTCATTTGAACTTGCTGGAAAAAGACTTGGTGCAGATGTTATGTCAATGAATATGGGTAACTCTGCAATTAAAAAAGGTGAAACTTTGATTGATACAGCAATGACTTTAAATGCAATGCATCCAGATATAATTGTAATAAGACATCAAGACTCTGGTGCTTGTAATCTATTATCACAAAAAGTTAATTGTGTTGTATTAAATGCTGGTGATGGTAGACGTGAGCACCCTACCCAAGCATTATTAGATGCACTAACAATTAGAAATCGAAAAAAAAAAATCCAAGGGTTAAAAATTGCAATATGTGGAGATATCCTTCACTCAAGAGTAGCTAGATCAAATATTTACCTTCTTACAATGTTAGGAGCTGAGGTTAATATTGTTGCACCATCAAATCTGATGCCAAAAGAAATTGAAAAATTTGGTGTAAACACTTTTACAGATATGAAAAAAGGTCTCAAAGATTGTGATATTGTGATGATGCTTAGATTGCAAAATGAAAGGATGACCAGTTCATATCTTTCATCAAATAGAGAGTACTACGAATATTATGGATTAACCCCTGACAAACTTGATCATGCAAAAGCAGATGCTCTAATTATGCATCCTGGTCCAATGAATAGAGGAATAGAAATTGATACAAGATTAGCAGACGACATAAATAAAAGTGTAATTAAGGAACAAGTTGAATTAGGTGTTGCTGTAAGAATGGCATGTTTAAAAATATTTTGTGAATAAATGAAAAAACAATACTTTATAAATGCAAATATTATAGATCCTCATAATTCTATAAACGAAAATGGAGGATTAATAATTGGAGAAGACGGAAAGATAGAGGCTATAGGGAAAAAGGTAAATACAAATAATTTACCGACTAGAGAAAAACCAACTGACTTAAAGGGTAAATATATATTTCCTGGGATAGTAGATATGAGAGTTTTTGTAGGTGAGCCAGGATATGAATATAAAGAAAATTTTAGAACTTTGAGTAATGCTGCATTATCTGGTGGAGTTACCTCGGTTGTAACAATGCCTAATACAGATCCAATTATAGACAATGTATCAATTGTAGATTTTTTAAAAAGAAGAGGACGTGATAAGTCTAAAATAAATATCTTTCCTTGCGCTTCATTAACTCAAAACACTGATGGCACTAATATGACTGAATTTGGCTTACTAGCTAAAAAAGGAATTATTGCTTTTACTGACGGAGTAAAAACAATTCAAAATACTAGACTTATGTCTAGAATTATGAATTCAGCTAAAGATTTAGGATGTCTTATAATGCAACATGCTGAAGATTACGATTTAGCTAAAAATGGTATGATTAATTCTGGTATTATTGCAACAAAACTAGGCTTATCAAGCATACCAGATATTGCTGAAAGAATTATAATTGAAAGAGATCTTGCTCTCCTAGAAAAAACGAAATGTCGATATCATATTTCTCAACTATCAACAGCAAAATCTGTAGATATAATTAAGGAACGAAAACAAAATGTTAAATTTACTTGCGGTGTATCAATAAACAATCTCTCATTAAATGAAAATGATATTGGTGATTTTAGAACATTTTTAAAATTATCACCTCCACTGAGAAGAGAAGAAGATCGAGAAGCTTTAGTTCAAGGATTAAAAGATAAAACTATTGATGTAATTGTTTCTGACCATAAACCTGAAGATGAAGAGTCAAAAAGATTAACTTTTGCCCAAGCTGCAACTGGTGCATCTGGTATTGAAACATTGTTATCTCTAAGTTTAGAACTATTTCATAACGGATCTGTAAAACTTGAAACTATCATTCAAGCATTAACATCAAACCCAGCGAAAATATTAAATATCAACAAAGGAAACCTGACTATTGGAAATGATGCAGATTTTTGCATAGTGGATATCAATAAACCATGGATTGTAAAAAAAGAAAATTTAATCTCTAAATCTAAAAATACTTCAATTGAAGATAAGAAACTTCAAGGAAAAGTAACCAATACATTTGTAAAAGGTACAGAATTATTTAAAATATAAAAATGGAACTTTTTATAATAGGTATAATCTCATACCTAATGGGATCAATACCTTTTGGATTAATTTTAACTAAAATATTTTTAAAAAAAGATATTAGAGAAATAGGCTCTGGTAATATTGGTGCAACAAATGCTCTAAGAACTGGTAATAAACTAATTGGATATTCGACACTAATACTTGATGTATTAAAAGCAGTAATACCTGTTCTATACGTAAAAATTAATTCCCCTGATGCAGTATATATATCAGCTTTATTCGCTTTTATAGGTCATGTGTTTCCTGTTTGGTTAAAATTTAAAGGTGGCAAAGGTGTAGCTACATATGTTGGGATACTTTTTTCTTTAAATATTGTTTTTGGTTTAGTATTTGGAGTTTGTTGGTTAATAATTTTTTTTATTTCTAAATATTCATCTTTAGCTTCCTTGATAGGATCACTTTCTATACCGGTTTATATTTTAATTTTTCAGGGTTTAGAAAATGTATTTTTTTACGTAATAATGTTTATTTTAATATTTTTTACCCACATAGAAAATATTAAACGCTTGAAAAATAAAGAAGAAACTAAGACAAAAATTTATTAATTTGACTATCAAACTCTTTTGAGTAGTTTGTTATTTTATGAATCTAGTCATAGTTGAAAGCCCTGCTAAAGCGAAAACAATTAATAAATATTTAGGCGATAACTATACTGTTTTAGCTAGCTATGGTCATATTAGAGATCTTCCCTCAAAAAATGGATCCGTTGATCCAGATCAAAATTTTAAAATGGAATGGGAAGTTGATAGCTTTTCAAAAAAATATTTAAAAGAAATCACTGATGCTGCAAAAGATTCCTCAAAGATAATTCTTGCTACTGACCCAGATCGTGAGGGTGAAGCAATAGCATGGCATGTAAAAGAATATTTAGATGAAAAAAAACTTTTAAAGGATAAAGAAATTGAACGTGTAGTATTTAATGAAATAACAAAAAAAGCCGTCACACATGGCATTGAAAATCCAAGACAGATAGAGCCCTTATTAGTTGATGCATATATGGCTAGAAGAGCATTAGATTATTTGGTGGGATTTAATATATCGCCAATACTTTGGACTAAATTACCTGGTTCAAAATCAGCAGGCAGAGTTCAATCTGTTGCATTAAAATTGATTACTGAAAGAGAACATGAAATTGAATTATTCAAACCTGAAGAATTTTGGACTTTAAGTATAAATTTTCAGGATAAAAACAAAAGCAAAATTACAGCAAGTATTTCTCAACTTGATGGAGAAAAAATTGAAAAATTCTCATTTAAAAATAAAGAGGAAATTGAAAAGACAATTTCAAATATTAAGACCAAAAAATTTAACATAACTGATATTTCCTCAAAAGTTGTTAGCAGAAATCCTTCCGGACCCTTTACTACTTCAACACTTCAGCAAGTTGCTTCTAGTAGACTGAGTTTTGGTGCATCAAGAACAATGCAAATAGCACAAAAACTTTATCAAGGAATAGAAATTGAGGGAGATACAGTTGGATTAATTACTTATATGAGAACGGATGGAACTAATTTATCAGCTGATGCTATCTCTGATTTTAGAAATTTTATTAAAAAAGAATATGGAAATGAATACTTACCTGAAAATCCAAATAATTACTCAGGAAAGAAAGCAAAAAATGCTCAGGAAGCACATGAAGCAATAAGACCAACTGATATTAATAGAAATCCAGATTCTGTTAAAAAGTATTTAAGTTCTGACCAGCAAAAATTATATTCTTTAATTTGGTCTAGAGCTCTGTCGTCTCAAATGGAGACAGCAAAATTTGATAGAAATACTATAACTATTGAGTCTGAAGACAGTAAAACTATATGTAAATCAAGCGGATCTGTTTTGAAATTTGATGGATTTTTAAAAGTTTATTCAAATCAAAGCAAAGATGATGATGAGCAAATTTTACCTGAGATGTCAAAAGGACCAATTAATATAGAAGCTCTTATTGATGAACAACATTTTACCCAGCCTCCCCCACGTTACTCTGAGGCAAGTTTGGTTAAAAAATTAGAGGAGTTAGGAATTGGAAGACCTTCAACTTATGCAAGTATAATTTCAACAATAGCAAATAGAGGTTATGCAGAAATAGTTAATAAAAGATTTTTCCCAACTGATAGAGGTAAATTAATTTCTGCGTTTTTAGAAAAATTATTTTCAAAGTATGTAGATTATAACTTTACGGCTGGACTTGAGGATCAGCTAGATGAAATAACTTCTGGAAAAGAAAGTTGGTTAAAAGTCTTAGAAATGTTTTGGAAAGATTTTAATAGTAATGTTTCAGAGGTAAAAGAAAAAAGAACTAGAGAGGTTTTAGATCTTTTAAATGAAAGTTTGGGAGCATTGATATTTGATACTGATAAAGAAGGAAAGATAGTTAGAAAATGTCAGTTATGTGAAACGGGTTCCCTTAGTTTAAAAAATAGTTTTAGAGGAGGTGCCTTTATTGGATGTTCAAACTATCCTGAATGTAAATTTACAAGACCACTATCAAAAGCTAAAGCGGCAGCTCAATCACAACTTGCTGAACCAAAATTTCTTGGAAAACACATAAATGGAAATGATATTTTTCTAAAAAATGGTAGATTTGGTCCTTATCTTCAGTATGAGAAAGTTCTTGAGGTGAATATTGAAGAAGAAAAACCTAAAAAAAGAAAAAAAACTAAGAAAAAGAAACCTGAAGTTAATGAACATTTGAAAAATGTATCTATACCTAAAGGAATTGAATTAGAAAGTATTGATTTAGATAAAGCAAAATTTTTATGTTCGCTTCCTAAATCATTAGGCATAAATCCAGAAAATCAAAAAGAAATCACTTTGAACACTGGTAGATTTGGGCCATATTTAAAATGTGAAAATAAATCAGCTAGAATAGAAAATGTCGAGGAAATTTTTTCTTTAGGATTAAATAGAGCAATTACACTCATAGCTGAAGCAAAACCTGGAAGGATGTCTTCTTCAATTATAAAAGATTTAGGGGAGCATCCTGAAGATAAAAAACCAGTCCGAATCATGAAAGGTCAATATGGACCCTATATTAAATACAAATCTCTAAATGCAACAATCCCAGAGGAAAAAGACCCAGTAGAGCTAACAATGGAAGATGCGCTTATACTAATTGAGAAAAGAAGAGAATACGATAAAAATAAAAAAACTAAAAAAAAGAAAAAATGAAAATAATAAAAATCATAATTTCAGTTTTATTCATTTCTTTATTTAGTTATACATTTTCATCTGCTGAGGATTGTTCAAAATACGACAAATTAAGTAAAGAGTATGCAAAATGTACATCTGATAAATTAAAGAAAGAAACCTCACAAAAAGCAGAGGAAATAAAATCTAAAACTGCAAAGAAAATAGAAGAAAGTAAAAAAAGATTAAAAAACTTTAATTTAAAAGATAAGCTTAATAAATTTAAAAATAGCAAAACTCATAAAGAGTTTTCTGAAAAATAAAATGGATTTTGAAAATAAAATTGAAGAATTAAAGATTAATCTTCCAGAGGCAAAACCACCTGTTGGTTCTTATGTTGCAACAAAAATTGTTGGTAATTTACTTTATATTTCAGGACAAATTTCTATTTCAGAAAATGGTGAATTAATAAAAGGAAAAGTTGGAAAAGATTTGTCTGTTGATGAGGGATATAAAGCAGCTGAAAGATGTGGTTTAAGTATTATATCGCAAGCAAAAGTAGCTTGTAATGGAAATCTTTCTAAAATTAAATCATGCGTAAAATTAACAGGTTTTGTCAATTCAACTGATAACTTTACAGATCAACCAAAAGTAATTAATGGAGCTTCTGATTTAATTGCTTCTGTTTTTGGTGAAGCAGGAATGCACACTAGAGCAGCAGTAAGTACAAATAGCTTACCACTTGGCGTGTCTGTTGAAGTTGATGCAATTTTTGAGTTAAATTAAATTATCTTCCAATACCAAAATATTTAAAACCTTGTTTTTTAATTTTATTTGGTGAATAAATATTTCTCATATCGTAAATAATAAGTTTTTTATTTTTTGAAAATTTTTTGAAATTAATTGATTTAAAATCATTCCATTCTGTATGGATAATTACAATATCTGATTTTTTGATCGATTCTTGTATTGAATTAGAAAATTCAACATTTTTTAATTTTTTAAATTCTTTTTTTGATCCCGTAGGATCATAATATTTAATTTTTGCACCTTTTTTGGATAAAAAAGGGATTAATTTTAGGCTAGAAGAGTCTCTCATATCATCGGTATTTGCTTTAAAAGTTACACCTAAAAAGGATACGACTTTATTTTTAATTTTATTATTTAAAATTAAACTAACTCTTTTAGATAATAAATCAGATCTTAAATCATTTGATCTTATAACGCTTTTTACGACTGATAAACTAGTTTTGAATTTATCAGCAGTTGAAACTAAAGCTTTGGTATCTTTTGGAAAACATGACCCACCGTATGCAGGTCCAGCTCTTAAAAATCTGCTACCAATTCTTTTATCTAGTCCAATTCCTATTGAGATATCCTCAATATCTATACCAGTTTTTTCACATAAATTTGATAATTCATTTATAAAGGTAATCTTTGTTGCCAAAAAAGCATTTGAAGCATATTTAATTAATTCGGCTGCTCTTCTTTTTGTAGAGAGAAATTTAGCACCTTTTGATATTAGTGGTGAATATAAATTTTTTAATATTCTCTGGGATTTACTATCATTTGATCCAACTACAACTCTATCTGGATAGATAAAATCTCTAATAGCCTCACCTTCTCTTAAAAATTCAGGATTAGATACTACTGAAAAAAATTTTTTATTTACTTTTTTAGATATAATTTTTTCAATCTCATCACCTGTTGTCACGGGCACAGTCGATTTATTGATTATAATTTTAAATTTTTTGATAGATTTAGATATTTCTTTTGCAGCAGCATATACTTGGCTTAAATCAGCACTATTACTATTTTTTTTGGTTGGTGTTCCTACGCATATAAAAACAATATCTGATTTTTTTACCGATTCTTTTAGGTTTGTTGAAAAATTCAGTCTTTTATTTTTATAGTTTTTTAAAACTAACTCTTCTAAACCAGGTTCGTAAATAGGAACAATACCTTTTTTTAAATTGTTAATTTTTTTTAAATCTTTATCAACACATATGACATCATTGCCTAAATCAGAAAAACAAACGCCACTAACTAAACCAACATAACCTGTGCCAATCATACATAATTTCATATTTTTCCTATTTCTTTCGAGGAGTTGATATAGCCACTCATTGTTCCACAATCAAGATACTTTCCTTCAAAATTATGAGCTATGAATTTTTCTTTATCATTAATTAATAGCTGTATTGCATCAGTAATATGTATCTCTTTACCTTTACCAGGTTTAAGAGATTTTATTTTTTTAAATATTGTACGCGGTAATATATATCTTCCAATAACAGCATTGTTAGATGGTGCTTTTTTTACTGGTGGTTTTTCAACTACACCATCTATAACATAATTTCTTTTATTTAATTTTTTATTAATTTTATATACTCCCCATCTTGAGACATTGCTTTTTTTTACTTTCATAGATGCCATAACTGAAGCCTGATATTTTTTATGAACCATGATCATTGACTTAGAACAATTTTTTTTAATTATTAAATCATCTGGTAACAACATTAAAAAGTATTTATTTTTAATATATTTTTGCGTCTTAAGGACAGCATCGCCTGTGCCCTTTGGAATATTTTGAAAAACAAATTTAATTTTACTCTTATATTTAAGTATTTTTTTATATTCATTAATTATTCTAGGGTCTTTTTTTTTTATTATAATATTTTTATAAAACTGATCACTATAAAAATATTTTTTAATCATTAATTTTTTAGTGGAGATAATAAATATAATTTCTTTAATACCTGCCTCAATACATTCATCAATAATATATTCAATTCCAGGTCTTCCATTAATGGGTAGAAGTTCTTTAGCAAAAACACTTGTTAAAGGTAGTAACCGAGTTCCAAGTCCAGCCAAAGGAATAATTGCTTGTTTAATCATTTAAATGTTTTACTTATTAAATATTTTTATACAAATGAAAATTATATTAAACAATACGTCATTATTTGAATCATTAAGGCCATTTAATGACCTAGGCTTTGTTCCTACTATGGGTGGAATACATAAAGGTCACTTATCACTAATAAATAAATCAAATAAACTTTGTAAAAAAACAATTGTAAGTATTTTTGTTAATCCAAAACAATTTAACAACAAAAAAGATTTAAAAGACTATCCACGAAATATCAAGAAAGACTTAAAAATTCTTAAAAAAAGCAAAAAAGTTGATTTTGTTTATCTTCCTAAATTTAAAGACATATACGAAGATAAAAAAAAATCAAAAATTACATTGCAAAGAAAAGATAAAATTTTGTGTGCTAAATTTAGAAAAGGTCATTTTGAAGGTGTATTAGATGTAATGAATAAATTAACTAAAATTGTAAAACCTAAAAAGATATTTATGGGAGAAAAAGATTTTCAACAGCTATATTTAGTAAAAAAAGAATTGGCAAAAAAATATAGAACTAAAGTTATTCCTTGCAAAACAGTTCGAGATAAGAATAAAGTAGCACTTTCATCAAGAAACTTTCTTTTAAAAAAGAATAATTTAGTCATAGTAGCAAAAATTTTTAAAAAACTAGTAGATATTAAAAAAAATATTAAAAATAAGAAAAATATTAGAGGCTTTTTAAATCTTCAAAAAAAAGAATTAAAAAATAATTATAAAATTAAAATTGATTATTTAGAACTAAGAAATATAAATAATTTAAAAATTTCAAGATCAAATAAGAATTCAAGATTATTTATTGCTTATCATATAAACAAAGTAAGATTGATTGATAACCTATAATTTTATAAAAAATATGCTCCTACGCCTAAAAAAGAAACAAAACCAATTACATCTGTAATTGTTGTCACAAAAACACTTGAGGCAATCGCTGGATCAATATTCATTTTTTTTAGGGTAAAAGGAACTAATATGCCAAACAATCCGGCTATGATCATTGTTAGTACCATTGATATTGCTATTATCAGAGAAAGGATACTATCTTCAAACCATATCTGTACAATAAAAGCACTTATTGCTGCAAATATAATTCCATTTAAAATACCAATAGAAAATTCTTTAAATACATTTGATGAAAAATTATTTTGAGTTAAATCATTTGTAGCTATAGTTCTTACTGTAACTGCAAGTGTTTGCATTCCAGCATTTCCACCCATCGAAGCTACTATCGGCATTAAGAAAGCTAATACCACCATTTGTTCAATGGTTGCTCCAAATAAACTAATACACCATGTTGCTAAAAAGGCAGTAAATAAATTAAGTAAAAGCCAATTGAATCTTCTCTTTGTTTTTTTTACAACTCCATCAGTAATTTCTTCATCACCAACCCCTGCTAATCTTAAAGCATCTTCCTCAGCTTCCTCTTTCAAGACTGTTAAAACGTCATCGTTCATAATCATACCAACTAATTTATTGTTTTTGTCTACAACAGCGGCTGAATTCAAATTGTAATTTTCAAATAAGTTAGCAACTTCCTCTTTATCCATTTCAACAGGAATTAATAATTGAGATTCTGACATAATTGTTGCCATTTTAGTGTCTCGAGGTGTTGTCAAAACTCTAGATGAAGGAACAGTACCTATTGGTTTAAAATCCTCATTGACAATAAAAATTTCTAAAAACTCTTCTGGTAAATCTTTGTTTTCTCTTAAATAGTCAATTGTTTGACCTACAGACCAATTACTTGGTATAGCTGTAAATTCACGCTGCATAAGTCTAGCAGCGGTATCTTCTGGATAGCTTAAACTTTCTAATAAAGCAAATCTATCTTTTGGGGGTAAAGAACTAAGAATTGCATTCTTGTCTTCTTCAGGAACATTTTCTAATATAGATATAGCATCATCTGACTCGAGACCTTTTAAAATACTCACTATAGACTCTGAAGATAAATAAGTAATAATTTCCGATTGAATAGACTCATTTAATTCAACAAAAACTTCTGGATCAATATTAAAATTATTTAATTTAATTAAACTTTCTCTATCCCCTTCACTAAGGTGCTCAATAATATCTGCAGCATCAGCAGGATGCATTTCATTAAATGAATTAGTAATAAATTGGGCGTCATTGTTAGCTATTTTGCTAGTAACAACTCTTATATATTCTTTATTAAATTCAAAATTTACTTTTTTATCTTTAGTTTTTTTAGTTAAAGACATAAATCTACCTATAATTTAGATTTGCACTATTAATACATAATAAAGATAATACAAATTATAAATGAACATAGAGATCAAAAAGTCAATAAAACCAGTAAATTATTTTGATGCTATTAATATACTGGAGTCAAGATTAAAGGATTTATATGAAAATAATGCGCAAGAATTAATTTGGACTTTAGAGCATAATGAAGTTTTTACAGCAGGAACTTCTTATAAAGAGAATGAAATTATTGATAAATCCATTAAAATATTAGAAACGAATAGAGGTGGTAAAATTACTTACCATGGACCAGGTCAATTAATTTGTTATTTTGTTTTAGATTTAAGGAAAAAAAAAGATATCAGAAAATTTATAACAACTATTGAAAAAACAATAATTCAAACTTTAAAATTTTATAAAATAGAAACTTTTACAGATAAAGATAATATTGGTATATGGCATAAATATAATAATGAAGTTAAAAAAATTGCTGCAATAGGTATCAGAGTTAGCAAATGGATTGCATATCATGGTTTTGCAATCAATATAAATAATGATCTAGAAAATTATAAAAAAATTATACCATGTGGTGTTTCAGATAAAGGAGTAACTAATTTAAAAAATATTTCAAATCAGGATTACTCAAATCTAAATGATATATTAATTAAAAATTTTATTTCAAATTTGAAAATCTAAGTCTTTTAGATTTTAAAAGTTTTTTAAAATAATCAGGTAACAATGCTGAATAAGTATGTTTAATGTCATTAATTTTAAATTTAATTTGGTATGAATGTAACATTAAATTTTTATTAATACCTTTATTAGAATTTGATAATTTATATTTTGTATCTCCAAATATAGGGTTTCCAATTGTATATAATTGTTTTCTTAACTGATGTTTTCGTCCAGTAATAGGTTTTAATTCTAATAAACTTGCTTCAGAATTTTTATCAATAACTGTAAAAATTGTTTTTGCTTTTTCAATTATTTTTTTATCGCCGTCATACCTAATTAAATCATCATCCCATACACCTGATTTTTTATTAATTTCGCCTTGGCAGATAGCTAAATATGTTTTGTGTACTTTTCTTACTCTAAATAAAGATGTAAGTAATTGAGCAGTCTCTCTGTTTTTGGCCATTATAAAAACTCCGGAAGTGTCTTTATCTAATCTATGAACAGAATATGGTTTTGTTCCTTCAAAAATTTCACTTTTTGCAAAAATATCAACTAGATTTTTTTTTGATTTAGTTCCACCTTGTACTGATATGCCTGATGCTTTGTTTAAAACAACAAAATTTTCATTGTTGTCAATAATTTGATCTTCATTTGATTTTATAATTTCTTTTGATGGTAAAAACTTAATTTTTTTTTGTTGAATTGTTTCTTTAAATTCAATGTTAAATATATTTATTTCATCTTTCGTTTTTACTTTGAAAGAGCTTTTAACTTTCTTTTTATTGAGTTTTATTTTACCTGTTCTTAAGTATTTCTCCACAAGTGCTTGTGGAATTTTTCCAATTTTTAATCTTAACCATCTATCCAAACGCATATCATTACACGTTGAATCAACGATGTAAGATTTTTTCATTATTTAAGGTTTATGCTGTAGCTTGTTTTTTCTCTTCCATTTTAGGAGAAACTTTAGTTGTGTCTTTTTTTGGTTTATCAACTCTTTTAGCTTCAACGTCTCTATCAACAAATTCAATTATTGCCATTGGAGCATTATCTCCATATCTAAATCCAGCTTTAATTATTCTTGTGTAACCACCTTTTCTATTCTGATATCTTTTAGAAAGTGTTTTTTTAACTTTATTAGCTGATTTAATATCTTGTAGTTTAGAAACCAACATTTTGGTTGTCTGTAAAGTTTCTTTTTTTCCTAATGTTATTATTTTATCCGCTTGAGGTTTTAAAAATTTTGCTTTTGGTAAAGTAGTTTTTATCTGTTCATACTTAATCAAAGAATTAAGCATGTTCTTAAGTAAAGCTTTTCTGTGCTCTGACGTTCTATTTAACTTCTTATTTGCCAAACCATGTCTCATTAAATCGCTTCCTCCAATTTCTTAGACATTTCTGCAATGTTGTCTGGTGGCCAGTTAGGTATTTCCATTCCTAAATATAGAGACATACCTGTTAAAACTTCTTTAATTTCATTTAATGATTTTCTTCCAAAATTAGGTGTTCTCAACATTTCTCCTTCGGATTTTTGAACTAGGTCACCGATGTAAATAATATTATCATTTTTTAAGCAGTTCATTGATCTAACTGATAACTCTAACTCATCAACTTTTCTTAGTAAGTTTTTGTTAAATTCAGGCTCAGTAGAAACTTCTTTTACTGGAGCTTCAACTGGCTCATCAAAATTTACAAACATTTTAAGTTGATCTTGGAAAATTCTAGCTGAATAAGCTACAGCATCTTCAGCAGAAATTGATCCGTTAGTTTCAACTTCCATTATTAATTTATCATAATCTAAAGCTTTACCTTCTCTGGCGGTACTTACTGAATATGAAACTTTTTTAACTGGACTATAAAGTGAGTCAATAGCGATAAGGCCTAATGGCGGTTCTTCAGGTTTATTTAATTCAGCAGGAACATATCCTTTACCTGTATTAACATTCATCTCCATATGAAAAGTAGTTTTTTCATCTAAATTACAAATAACTAAATCAGGATTTAAAATCTCAACATCTGCAACTGGAGCTATATCAGAAGCTTTAATTTCTCCAGGTCCTTTTGCGTCTAAAATTAATTTTTTTGTACCCTCAGAATTACTTTTCAATGCTAAAGATTTTACGTTTAAAACTATATCGGTCACATCTTCTCTAACACCTTTTATTGAAGTGAATTCGTGCAATACTCCATCAATTTGAATTGATGTTACAGCAGCTCCTCTTATGGATGATAATAAAATTCTTCTTAAAGAATTTCCTAAAGTTAATCCATAACCTTTTTCTAAAGGCTCAGCTACAATTTTTGCGTGAGTTAAGTCATCACTTATTTGAACATCTAATTTAGATGGTTTAATTAATGACTTCCAATTTTTTACATTAACATTTTCGACTTCCATTAAACTCTCCTTTTCTTTGGTGGTCTAGTTCCATTATGAGGCATAGGCGTAGTGTCTTTGATTGACAAAATCTTAAATCCTCTAGCTTGCAATGCTCTTAAAGCTGTTTCTCTTCCTGATCCAGGTCCTTTGACTTCAACAGACAAAGTTTTCATTCCGTACTCTAGAGCTTTCGAAGCTGCAGCGTCAGCTGCTATCTGAGCAGCGTAAGGAGTTGATTTTCTTGATCCCTTAAATCCTTTCTGTCCAGCAGATGCCCATGAAATTACATTCCCATTTGTATCAGCAATAGAGATGATGGTATTATTAAATGTTGATTGCACATAAGCAATTCCATTTAAAATATTTTTTTTAACTTTCTTTTTTTTTGAATAAGAACTTTTTACACTTTTCTTAGTAGACTTTTCTACTTTCTGATCTTTATTCTCAACCTTATCAGTCTTAGCCATAACTATTTTTTAGTTGGTGTTAATTTTTTTCCAGCAATAGCGATTGCTTTTCCTTTTCTTGTCCTTGCATTACATCTAGTTCTTTGACCTCTAACAGGTAATTTTTTTCTATGTCTTGTTCCTCTGTAACAAGCTAGATCAATTAATCTTTTTATACTTAATGAGTAATCTCTTCTCAAATCACCTTCTACTTTAAAGTTTTGATCGATGTACTCTCTAATTTTTAAAATCTCCTCATCAGTCAATTCATTTACTCTTTTGGCTCTTGGAATTTCTAAAGATGAACAAATTTGCTGTGAGAATTTATCACCAATTCCATAAATATAAGTTAAACCTATATGAACAAGTTTATTCTGTGGAATGTTTATACCTGCGATACGAGCCATAATTTTTGTGATAAATTGTGCCTTTTATATAAGAAGATTAATCAAAGTCAACGTCTTATACATTGATAAAAGTGTCTATTTTCCTTGTTATTTCTCCGATTTCTAATCTTCCATCAATCTCTTTAAAATTTGGATTCTCAGAATAGAAATTTAGAACTGGTTGGGTTGTTTCCATGTATTTCTCATACCTTGAAACTATCGTATGAGTATCATCATCAGACCTATTTTCTATAATTTTTCTCTTCTCAAGCCTTTTGAGAATTGTTTCTTTATCTACGTTTAGAAATAAAATTAAATCTATAGTCTGATTTGAATTTTTTAACAACACTTCTAAATTTTTAGCCTGACTTAATGATCGAGGATATCCATCAAAGATTAATTTATTTTTTTTTTGAGGATCAGATATTAAATTTTCTATAAGTTTATTAACAATATCATCACTTATAAATTTCCCATTCTTCATATCATTAGTTATAGCTTTACCAATGTCTGAATTTATTTTGATTTCTTCTCTTAAAAGATCACCTGTTGAAATTTGAAAAGCATTTAATTTGTTTACAAGATATTTAGACTGAGTACCTTTTCCAGCACCAGGAGGTCCAAATAAAATTATATTCACTTACTTACCAAATTTTGTTTTTTTAATCAGTTGTTCGTATTGTGAACTCATTAATCTTGTTTGTATTTGTGTTACAGTGTCAATAGCTACTACAACAACAATTAATATAGATGCGCCACCTAAATAAAAAGGTATTGGATAGTTAGCAATTAAAAATTCCGGCATCAAACAAACTAGAGTTAAATATAGAGCACCAATAGTAGTTAATTTTGTTGAAATATTTTCAATATATAACGCAGTACTTTCACCTGGTCTGATTCCTGGTACAAATCCTCCATACTTTCTCAAATTCTCGGCT
>CACDTF010000011.1 GCA_902555665.1 uncultured Pelagibacteraceae bacterium | reverse complement strand
TCGTTAAGTAAGTTCCTGTAGGATTGTTTGGGTTAGCTAAAAACACAATTTTAGTTTTTTTTGTTATTTTTTTTAAAATTTCATTTACTGAAACTTTAAAATTAATTTCTTTTGCAAATACAACTTTTGCACCTACAATTTTTGAGTAAATTCTGTACATTAAAAAACTGTACTCTGGTACCACAACCTCATCTTTTGGGTTTAAAAACAACTGACAGAGCATTTGAATAACTTCATCTGAACCAGCTCCACAAATAATTTTCTCAGAATTACATTTATAAGCTTTAGATATTGCTTTTCTTAAATTTTGAGATTTTCCATCTGGATATTTATCTAAATTCAAATTTTTATTTGATATTATTTTCTTTGCTTTAGGGCTCATACCTAAAGCAGACTCATTTGCAGAAAGCTTAATTACGTTCTTAAGTTTCTTAACTTTTGATTTACCAGGCTTATAAGCCTCAATTTGAAATTTTTTGAAATTTGGAGTTATCATTTTTTTTAATTTTATGTCCTCTTTATAGATAAAATTACAAAATTTTATAGAGAATAAGAGGATTTTTTAAAAAATTGACATAATAAATAAGTTCTAGTAAAAAAATTATGCGCTGATTTAACTGAATTGCGAGCGCTTAAAAAAAACCGCTAAAATAGTTTTTTTTCTCACAATTCGAAACAGTCAAAAACTATGAATACTGAGAAAAACATAAAAACTTTAATTGTAAAGAAACCACTTAAATTAGACTGTGGAAAAACCATAAAAGATTTTCCGATAGCCTATGAAACTTACGGTTTACTTAATTCAAAAAAAGATAATGCGATATTAGTTTTTCATGCTCTAACAGGAGATCAATTTGTAACCGGAATAAACCCTGTAACTAACAAAGAGGGTTGGTGGAGTTATGCAGTAGGTCCTGATAAAGCTATCGATACGAATAAATATTTTGTTATTTGCTCTAACGTAATTGGTGGATGTATGGGATCGTACGGACCAAGTCATAAAGATCCTGATCAAAAAATTTTTGGAACAAATTTTCCCGTTATTACAATTAATGATATGGTGAATGCTCAATATAATTTACTTGATCATTTTGGTATTGATAAACTGTTTTCTATAACTGGTGGTTCAATGGGAGGTATGCAAGTCCTTCAGTTTATTAGCAACTTTCCTGATAAATCTAAAACAGTGATACCGATAGCAACCACATCCAGTCATTCAGCTCAAAATATTGCTTTTAACGAGCTAGGTAGACAAGCTATTACAGCTGATAGTAACTGGAAAGATGGGAATTATACATCAAACGATACTAATCCTGGAAAAGGATTGGCAGTAGCTAGAATGGCAGCTCATATTACTTATTTATCTAAAAAAGGTTTGCAGGAAAAATTTGGACGAAAGTTGCAAGAAAGAGAAGATCTTAAATTTGGATTTGATGCTGATTTTCAAATTGAAAGTTATTTAAGATATCAGGGCTCAGTTTTCGTAGATAGATTTGATGCAAATAGTTATCTTTATATTACTAGAGCTATGGATTATTTTGATTTAGCTAAGCAATTCAATGGTAATCTTTCAGAAGCATTTATAAATACAAACGCGAAATTTTTTATAATTTCTTTTACTTCAGATTGGCTTTATCCAACCCAAGAAAACAAAGATATTGTGATTGCTTTAAATTCAATAGGAGCTGATGTTGGATTTGTAGAAATTGAGTCAGATAAGGGTCACGACTCCTTTTTACTAGACGTTCCTGATTTCTTGAGTGCACTTAAAAACTTTTTAGATAAATCTTACGAAGAAAATTAATTATGAAAAATGAATTTCAGGTAATAGCAGATTTAATTGAAAAAGATAAAAAAGTCTTAGATGTAGGTTGTGCCGATGGAACTTTGATGAAATTTTTAAAGGATAATAAAAACATAAATATAAGAGGACTAGAGATTTCAAAAGAAAAAGTACAAGAATGTATTGCTAAAGGTTTAACTGTAATTGAAGGAAATGCTGAAAAAGACTTAAAACAATTTCCAGACAAATCATTTGATTATGTTGTTTTAAGTCAAACCCTTCAAGCTTTTCTTAATCCTGAATTAGTTTTAGATGAACTTTTAAGAGTTGGAAAAAAAGCAATAGTTACGATTCCTAATTTTGGATACTGGAAAGTAAGATTTCATTTATTATTTAAAGGTACAATGCCAATAACAAAAACATTACCAGATGAATGGTATAACACTCCAAATTTACACATGTGCACAATCAAAGATTTTTTTCGTTTTGTAAAATCAAAAGATATACAGATTGTTAAATCACTCGCTTTAAACAATCTTAATAAATCAACAATAAATCAGAGTAATTTAGGCGTTAAAAATTTGTTTGCAGATCTTGGTATATTTTTGATAGAAAAATAAAATGCGTATTAAAATTATACCTTGTCTTCAAGACAACTATAGCTATTTAATAATAGACGAAAGTAACAATTCTGCGTGTATTGTAGATCCCAGTGAGGCTGAGCCAATAATAAATTTCCTAAAGAATAAAAATATAAAATTAAAATACATTCTTAATACTCATCATCACTATGATCATATTGGAGGAAATCAAGAATTAAAAAAAAAATATGGATCAGTTGTTGTAGGTTTTAAAGGGGACTCGAAAAGAATACCAGAGATAGACATATTGTTAGAAGATAATCAAATATGGAAAGCTGAAAACTTTGAAGCTAAAATTATGCATATACCTGGACACACATCAGGTCATATTTGTTTTAATTTTTTTAAAGAAAAAATAGTTTTTACAGGAGATACACTTTTCTCACTTGGTTGTGGAAGAATATTCGAGGGTTCTTATGAGGAAATGTTTGAATCTTTAAACAAAATTAAATTATTACCAGAAGATACAAAAATTTATTGTGGTCATGAATATACTCTTAACAATGCAAAATTTTGCAAAAAATATGATTCCGAAAACAAAGATTTACAAAAAAAAATAGAAAAAATAGAAAAATTAAGAGAAAATGGAGTTCCTACGATACCCTCAACTTTAAAAGAGGAATTGGAGTGTAATATATTTTTAAGAGCAAAAGATGTTAAAACCTTTTCAAAATTAAGAGATTTTAAGGATAATTTCTAATTAATTCGGCTTGACTAAAGGCTGGCTACAACTATATTGCGGTAACTTTAAATTAAATCATACTATGTCATACGCAGTAATAAAAACAGGTGGAAAACAGTATAAAGTAAAATCTGGAGAAATTCTAAAGATTGAAAAACTACCAGACTCTAAACCTGAGACTAAAATAGAGTTCAATGATATCTTGGCATATGGTGATGATAAATCAATTGAAATTGGAACTCCAAATGTTGAAGGCGCAAAAGTAGAGGCTGATTTAATTAAAAATAGCAAAAATAGAACTATTTTAATTTTCAAAAAAAGAAGAAGACAGAATTCAAGAAGAAAAAATGGGCATAGACAACAATATTCTATGATAAGAATTAACAAAATTTTTTCAAAAGATGGTAAAGTGTTATCAGAAGCTGAAAAAATTTCTAAAACTTCAAAAAAAGAAGAAGTTAAGGAAGCAGTAAGCAAATAGTTATTAGGTAAATTATGGCAACAAAAAAAGCAGGTGGATCATCACGAAACGGACGAGATAGTGCCGGTAGAAGACTTGGTGTAAAAAAGTATGGTGGTGAAACAGTAATTCCTGGAAATATAATTGTTAGACAAAGAGGAACTAAGATTTTTCCGGGTGAAAATGTTGGGATGGGTAAAGATCACTCAATATTTTCAGTTGTTAAAGGGAAAGTTGTCTTCAAAAAATCAAAATCAGATAGAACTTTCGTTTCTGTAAAGCCCAATTAATAGTACAACCAATTAAAATAGATGTTGTATTATGAAATTTCTCGATCAAGTTAAAATATATATTAAAGCTGGAAACGGTGGAGACGGATCTCCTAGTTTTAGAAGAGAGAAATATGTTGAGTTTGGTGGACCAGATGGTGGGGACGGTGGAAAAGGTGGATCAATTATTTTAAAGTCAGAGGAAAATTTAAATACCCTTATTGATTATCGATATCAACAACACCATAAAGCCGAACGTGGAGAAAACGGTTCCGGTCAAAACCGAACAGGAAAAGGTGGTGAAGATTTAATTTTAAAAGTTCCTCTAGGTACACAGGTATTTGAAGAAGATAACAAAACTCTTCTTTTTGATTTTAATAAAAAAGGTGAAGAATATGTTGCAGCTGCTGGTGGAAAAGGAGGTTTGGGAAACACAAGATTTAAAAGTTCTACAAATAGAGCTCCAAGAAAATTTACTAAAGGGACCATCGGAGAAGAATTTACAATATGGCTTCAATTAAAAACAATTGCTGATATCGGTATCATTGGATTACCAAATGCAGGAAAATCAAGTTTGTTAGCAGCATTAACAAACGCAAATCCAAAAATTGCAAATTACAAATTCACAACTATTAATCCAAACCTTGGTGTTGCGTCTTACGATGATAAAGAAATTACCATTGCAGATATTCCAGGATTAATTGAAGGAGCTCATGAAGGTATAGGCTTAGGAATACAGTTTTTAAAACATATAGAGAGATGTAAGTCTTTACTGCATTTAATTGATGTCACCAACTTAGATCTGAATGAGTCTTATAATCAGGTGAAAAATGAATTAAAAAGCTACAGTGCAAAGTTATTAGAAAAAAAAGAACTAATTGTACTTAATAAAATTGATTTGATTGATGAAGAAACAGCAAATGAAGTTATAGATCATTTTTCAAAAGGTAAAAATTGTGAGATTATGACAATGACAACTCTGGAAAAAGAATCTGTATCAAAAATTAAAGCAAAACTTTTGTCTTATGTATCTTAAAAACTCTAAAATAATTGTTGTCAAAATTGGATCATCTCTTCTAGTTGATCAAAATAAAAAAATTAGGAGACAATGGTTATCTAGTTTTGCAAAAGATATTAAAAAATTAAGAGATAAAAATCAAAAAGTAGTTATTGTTAGCTCTGGCGCTATAGCTTTGGGTTGCAAGAAAATGAATTATAACAAAAAAAATATCAAATTAGATAAGAGCCAAGCTATTGCCTCTATTGGTCAAATAGAGCTGATGAATTTATTTTCACAAACTTTCGCAAAATATAAATTAAATATTTCTCAGATTTTGCTTACATTAGAAGATACTGAGGAAAGAAGAAGATCTCTCAATGCTAAACGAACTTTTGATAATCTTTTTGAACTTGATTTTATTCCTGTGGTCAATGAAAATGACACTATTGCAACGAGTGAAATAAAATATGGAGATAATGATAGATTGGCATCTCGTGTTGCGCAAATTACAAACGCAGATACTTTAATTTTATTATCTGATGTAGATGGTTTATATACAAAAAATCCTAAAATTTTTAAGGATGCCAAACTAATAAAGAAAATTGATGATCTGAAAATAGATCTAAAAAAAATTTATATTAAAGGTGTAAATGAATATGGAAGCGGTGGTATGCATACAAAAATTGAAGCAGCAAAAATATGTCAGCTTGCTGGTACTAGTATGGTTATTGCAAATGGACTATATTCAAATCCTATTTCAAAAATAATTGAAAAAAATAACTGCACCTGGTTTAGTCCGAAAATTTCAAAGTTAGATGCTAGAAAAAAATGGATAATAAGTTCTGTAGCACCTAAAGGAGCATTAATAATTGATGATGGTGCTAAAAAGGCATTAAAATCTGGAAAAAGTTTGTTAGCAGCAGGAATTAAAAAAGTTTCAGGAAGATTTAACAAAGGTGATCATATTAAAGTATTAGATAAAAAAAATAATGAATGTGCTAGAGGTTTAAGTTCCTTTACTTCTGATGAGGTAACTAAAATTATGGGTCACCACTCTAATGAAATTGAAAAATTATTAGGCTATGTTGCAAAATCAGAAGTTATTCATAAAGATGATATGGTAGAAATTTAAATGATTAAATATATGAATTTTATTGGAATAAAAGCTCGAAAAGCTAGTGAGTATAAAGTTACAACTGAAGTAAAAAATAAAGTTTTAAATGATTACGCGAAATTAATTAAGAATGAAAAAAAATTTATTATTAATCAAAATTCAAAAGATATTAATTACGCAAGAAAAAGAGGGTTAAAAGAGAACTTAATCAAAAGACTTCATTTGGATGAAAATAAATTAAATGAAATTATAAATTCTATTTTAAAAATAGCTAAATTAAGGGACCCTATAGACAACACTTTGGACAAATGGAAAAGACCAAATGGTTTAAATATAAAAAGAGTATCAATACCAATTGGAGTTATTGGTATTATTTACGAAAGTAGACCAAATGTAACTTCAGATGTTGCTAGTCTTTGTTTTAAATCTGGAAATGTAGTGATTTTGAAAGGAGGCTCTGAGGCCATAAATTCAAATAAAGCTTTAGCTAAGCTGTTTAGAAAAGCACTTAAAAAAAATAAAGTTGATGAAAACTTTATTCAATTTATCGAGTCAAAACACAGGAAGCCTGTGGATATTATGCTTTCTAAAATGAAAAAATATATCGATGTAATCATACCTCGTGGTGGAAAAAATTTAGTTAAAAAAGTTTTAGAATTATCCAAAGTACCTATAATTGGGCACTTAGAGGGACTTTGTCATACTTATATAGATAAAGATGCAGAATTAAAAATGGCTAAAGAAGTTGTCTATAATGCTAAATTAAGAAATACAAGTATTTGTGGTGCTACTGAAACTATTCTTATTCATAAAAATATAGTCAAAAAATTTAGTAATCCTATTTTGCAGGAACTTGAAAATAGTGGTTGTAAAATAATTGGCGATAAGATTTTGAAAAGTTATTATAATGGTCAAGTATATCCTGCAAAAGAAAAAGATTGGTCAACTGAATATTTATCATCAATTGTATCTGTTAAAGTTGTTAAAAATTCTGAAGAGGCAATTAAGCATATTAACAAATACGGAACTATGCACACTGACTCCATCATTACAAAAAATAAAAAGACAGCAAAATATTTCCTAAAAAATGTTAAAAGCTCAATTGCAATGCATAATACCTCAACTCAATTTGCTGATGGCGGTGAATTTGGATTTGGTGGGGAAGTTGGAATTTCTACTAATACACTGCCACCAAGAGGTCCTGTAGGTTTAAATCAATTGATTTCATATAAATATGAAATCACTAGTAATGGTAAAATAAGAAATTAAATTGAATAAAACAAAAATAAAAATTGGTGTATTAGGTGGATCGTTTGATCCTGCTCATAAAGGACATTTGGCAATTTCTAAGGAAGCAAAAAAAAGGTTTAAACTCAAAAAAGTTATTTGGGCAATTACAAAAAAAAATCCATTTAAAATAGAGAGTAAAACATCTGTTGCTAACAGAATTAAATTTTGTAAAAAAATAATTGGTACAAATTCATTTATTCAAGTTAAATTTTATGAAAAAATTATTAAATCAAATAAAACTATTAATTTAATCAATCATTTAAAAAAAGATAAAAGCATTGAAATTTATTTTTTAATGGGTGCCGACAACCTTATTAATTTTCATAAATGGCATAAATCTAAATTAATTTCACAAAAATGTAACATCCTAGTTTTTGATAGACATGGGTATAAAAAAAATTCTTTAAAATCAAAGACATTTAAGCAACTTAGTAAGGCCAATCTAGAGTTTATTGAGTTTAATAAAGTCAACATTTCATCTTCTCAATTAAGAAAAATTTGATAATCTAAATTCAATTAATGGACAAAATTTCAGACTTAAAAGAAATTGTAATCAACACACTAGATTTAAATAAAGCTCAAGACATTGTAACTATTGATCTTAAAGACAAAAGTTCTATGGCTGATTATATGATCATAGCAAGTGGAACATCATCTAGACATATTCAATCTTTATCAGAACAAGTTTTAGAAAAACTTAAAAATAACGGTGTAAAAGACTCAAAAATTGAGGGTAAAGAAAGTGGAGAATGGAAACTTGTTGATGGGATTGATTTGATTGTTCATATTTTTCATCCAGAAAAAAGAAAATTTTATGAATTAGAAAAAATTTGGTCAGAGCTAATTCCAAAAGAGAAAGTGATGATATGAAAAAAATTAAATTTTTATTATTAATTTTTTTCTCTATTTTTTATTTAAATAAAACAGTAATTTCAGCTGAAATTGATATTTATAAAAAAATTGATCTCTTCGGTGAGGTTTTAGAAAAAATTAATAAAGAATATGTTGATGAATTCAACCAATCTGAAAGTATGGACTCTGCAATCAATGGACTTTTACAATCTTTAGATCCTTATTCATCCTACATGTCGCCTAAAATATTTGATGAAATGCAAACAGAAACCAGTGGTGAGTTTGGTGGACTAGGAATTGAAGTTAGCATGGAGGCTGGTGTGGTAAAAGTAATTTCACCAATAGATGATACACCTGCATCCAGAGCTGGATTAAAAGCTGGTGACTACATAGTAAAAATAAATGATATTCAGGTTCAAGGAAAATCATTAAGTGAAGCTGTTGATTTAATGAGAGGACCTGTAGGTTCTGGAATAGAGTTAACAATAAGACGAAGAGGTGAAAGAAAAGCGTTAACATTTAATATCATAAGAGAAGTTATTCAGGTTCAATCTGTAAAATCTGAAATTATAGATGAAAATATTGGATACATCAGGCTTACTTCATTTAATGATAACAGTAGTGATCAAATAGAAAAACAAATTAAAAAACTTAAAAAAGATAACAACTTAAATTCATTCATTTTGGATTTAAGAAATAATCCTGGGGGTCTTTTGTCTCAAGCAATAAAGATATCAGATTTTTTTTTGGAAAATGGAGAGATAGTTTCAACAAAAAGCAGAAAAAAATCTGAAAATAGAAAATGGTTTGCAAAAAAAGGAGATATTACTGACGGAAAAACATTACTGGTTTTAATTAATTATGGTTCAGCATCTGCATCTGAAATTGTTGCTGGAGCTTTAAAGGATCACAAAAGAGCAATCATCGTTGGTGAAAATAGCTTTGGTAAAGGTTCTGTGCAATCAATTATTCCTTTAAAAAATCGTGGAGCTATCAGATTAACTGTCGCAAAATATTATCTTCCCTCTGGAAAATCTATTTCTGAAGTAGGTGTTAGACCAGATATTGAAGTAAATGAAGAAGGTGATGATTTTAGAATAAAAACTGATACTGATAATCAATTAAACTATGCTGTTAAGTTACTTAACGGATAATATGAATAAAAATTTTAAAGATTTACCACTGAGAAGTGGGGTCGGAATTGTGTTATTGAATAAAGAAAATAAAGTATTTGTAGCAAAAAGAATAGATAATCCCAAAAATTTTTGGCAAATGCCTCAGGGTGGTGTTGATGAGGGAGAGGATAATTTAAAAGCTGCATTTAGAGAACTAGAGGAAGAAACAAGTATCAAAAGCGTAGAACTTATAAAAGAATTAGATGGTACATTAACCTATGATTTACCCGATAGATTACTAGGTATTATTTGGAAAGGTAAGTACAAAGGTCAGAAGCAAAAATGGTTTTTAATGCGGTTTATTGGAAATGATAATGAGATAAATATTAATACATCTAATCCTGAATTTTTAGATTGGAAGTGGATTGACTTAGATTTAATTACTGATGTTGTGGTTGATTTTAAACATCATATTTACAAAGAGCTTAAAGAAAAGGTAAAAAAATTAATTTAGGGTTTTTAGAACTTCAACTTTTTGATCTGCTAAATACTTAGATTGATCATTTATATCAGTTTTATTAGCCTCTTCTTCTGCCTGTTTAAGTAAATCTTGTTGCTTTGATTTATCCATATCAGCAAGATTGAAAATTGTACTTGTTAAAATAGATAGATTGTTATTTTTAAACTCAACAATCCCATCTTCAATATAGTAATTTTCATCACCTGATTTTGATAAAATCTTAATTATCCCAGGTTTCAAAAAGGAAATAATAGAAATATGATCCTTTAATATTCCCATCTCTCCTTCAAAAGCAGGGACCACAACTTCTGAAACATCATCTTTTACTAAAAAAGATTTTTCAGGATTTACTATTTCAACTTTAAACTCTTCACTCATTAAGCAGCAGCTTCTTGTTCCATTTTCTTAGCTTTTTCTATAGCTTCTTCAATTGTTCCAACCATATAAAAAGCAGCTTCAGGTAAGTGATCATACTCACCTTTACAGATTGCATCAAAACCTTTGATAGTTGAGTCAAGATCAACAAGTTTTCCTGGAGAACCAGTAAATACTTCTGCAACGAAGAATGGTTGGGATAAAAATCTCTGGATTTTTCTAGCTCTTGCTACAACTAGTTTATCCTCTTCAGATAACTCATCCATACCAAGAATAGCTATAATATCTTGTAGTGATTTATATGATTGTAGTATTCTTTGAACATCTCTTGCTACTCTATAATGCTCATCTCCAACAATTCTTGGATCCAAAATTCTTGATGTAGAATCAAGTGGATCTACTGCAGGATAAATACCAATCTCTGCAATTTGTCTTGAAAGTACAGTCGTTGCATCTAAGTGAGCAAACGATGTAGCTGGAGCAGGATCTGTTAAATCATCAGCGGGTACATAAATTGCTTGTACAGATGTAATTGACCCTTTGTTTGTAGTCGTAATTCTTTCTTGTAGGTTACCCATGTCAGTAGCTAATGTTGGTTGATATCCAACAGCAGATGGAATTCTTCCTAACAAAGCTGAAACCTCTGATCCTGCCTGAGTAAATCTAAAAATGTTATCTACAAAGAAAAGTACGTCCTGACCTTCCTGATCTCTAAAGTATTCAGCTACAGTTAACCCTGTAAGTGCAACTCTTGCTCTTGCTCCAGGAGGTTCGTTCATCTGTCCATAAACTAAAGCAGCTTTTGAACCAGCTCCTTCTTTTTTAATTACTCCAGATTCAATCATTTCATGATAAAGGTCATTTCCTTCTCTAGTTCTCTCTCCAACTCCCGCGAAAACTGAAAAACCACCATGAGCTTTTGCAACGTTATTAATTAATTCCATAATTAAAACTGTTTTTCCTACACCTGCTCCACCAAATAATCCAATCTTTCCACCTTTTGCATACGGTGCGAGCAAATCAATTACTTTGATACCTGTTACAAGGATTTCAGTTTCTGTTGATTGGTCATTAAATTCAGGTGCAGCTCTATGAATTGGCCAACTTTCTTTGGTTTTAACTTCACCTCTTTCGTCAATTGGTTCACCAATTACATTAATAATTCTTCCAAGAGTTTCAGGCCCAACAGGAACTTGAATAGGAGCATTTGTGTTGGTAACTTCATCACCTCTTTTTAGTCCTTCAGTAGCATCCATAGCAATTGTTCTAACAGTAGTTTCACCTAAGTGTTGTGCTACCTCTAAAACTAGTCTGTTATGACCATTTTTACATTCCAATGCTGTTAAAATTTCTGGTAGTTCACCATCAAATTTTACGTCTACTACCGCTCCAATAACTTGTGTGATTATTCCTTTGCTCATAATTATAAACTTTCTGCTCCTGATATGATTTCTATTAGTTCTTTTGTAATTGCTGCCTGACGACTTCTATTATATTCGATAGTAAGTTTGTCAACCATTTCACCTGCGTTTCGGGTCGCATTATCCATTGCACTCATTCTAGACCCTTGTTCACTAGCTGAATTCTCTAACATAGCCTTAAATATTTGCGTAGAAATATTTTTTGGCAATAAATTGCTTAAAATTTCATCTTCATCTGGTTCAAATTCGTAACTTTCTTCTGAACTGTTTTCTTCTCCTTCGTTGTTTAAAGGGATAATTTGCTGTGCTTGAGGAATTTGAGTAATTACATTTTTGAATTGGTTATAAAAAATTGTACAAACATCAAATTCACCTGCCTCGAATTTTTCAATTACCATTTTCCCAACTTTGTCAGCATCAAAATAATTTGCATTTTTAGACTCTTTGAAAGAAATATTTTCAATTATTTTATCACCATAAACTCTTTTTAATTGGTCATTCCCTTTTGAGCCTACTGTAATAATTTTAAGTTCTTTATCTTCATCTAAAATTTTTGCAAAATAACTTTTAGCTTTTTTAATAATATTAGAATTAAATCCGCCACATAAACCTCTATCAGAAGTCATCACCACACAAAGATGAGTTTTTTCCTGACCAGTCCCTGACAATAACTTTGGTGCATTTTCTTTATCAGATATACCATTTGATAAATTTAAAATAACATTATTCATTTTTTCAGAATAAGGTCTTCCTTTCTCAGCGCTTTCTTGAGCTCTTCTTAATTTAGCTGCTGCAACCATTTTCATAGCTTTAGTAATTTTTTGTGTAGACTTTACACTAGCTATTCTTTTTTTTAGGTCGTCTAAACTTGCCATAAATTATTAAGATTTAAAATTTCCTTTTAATTGAGTGATTACCTCAACAAGTAATTTTTCTTTATCTTCCTCAAGTTTTCCTGAACTTAAAATTGACTCGATAATTTCAGGCTTATCTGATTTACATTTTTCAATAATCTTGCTCTCAAATTCAGCAACGTCTTTTAAATCAATATCATCAAGATAACCTTTTACTCCACAAAATACTGAAATAACTTGTTCTGCAACAGTCATGGGTGAATATTGTTTTTGTTTTAAAAGTTCAGTTAACTTAGAGCCTCTATTCAAAAGTTGCTGAGTAGATGCATCTAAATCAGATCCAAATTGAGCAAAAGCTGCCATTTCTCTGTATTGTGCTAGCTCTAGTTTCATTGAACCAGAAACTTTTTTCATCGCTTTAGTTTGAGCTGATGAACCAACCCTAGATACTGATAAACCTACGTTAATTGCAGGTCTTATACCTTGGTTAAATAGTTCTGTTTCAAGGAAAATTTGTCCATCTGTAATTGAAATAACGTTAGTAGGAATGAACGCGGATACGTCTCCACCTTGTGTTTCAATAATTGGCAGTGCAGTAAGTGATCCACCACCATGTTCGTCACTTAATTTAGCTGCTCTTTCAAGTAATCTACTATGAAGATAAAATACATCTCCAGGATAAGCCTCACGTCCTGGGGGTCTTCTTAATAGCAATGACATTTGTCTATAAGCAACTGCTTGTTTAGACAAATCATCGTAAATTATTAACGCATGCATTCCATTATCTCTAAAATACTCACCCATAGCACAACCTGTATATGGTGCTAAGAATTGTAGAGGAGCAGAGTCCGATGCAGTAGCAGCAACGATTGTTGTGTACTCCATAGCTCCAGCTTCTTCTAATGTTTTTTGAATTTGTCTTACTGTTGATCTTTTTTGTCCAACTGCAACATATATACAATACAGTTTTTGTTTTTCATCACCAGATTCATTAATTTTTTTTTGATTAATAATTGCATCTACTGCAACGGCTGTTTTACCAGTTTGTCTATCGCCGATAATTAATTCCCTTTGCCCTCTTCCAATCGGAACTAGACTATCAATTGATTTAAGACCAGTTTGCATTGGTTCACTTACTGATTGTCGTGGAATAATACCAGGTGCTTTAACTTCCACCCTGCTTTTTTTAATTCCTTTATCTAATGGTCCTTTTCCATCGATAGGATTTCCCAAACCATCCACTACTCTTCCTAATAATTCTTTTCCAACTGGAGTATCAACAATATTACCAGTTCTTTTTACTACATCCCCCTCTTTAACATTTCTGTCATCACCAAAAATTACAACACCAACGTTTTCACTTTCTAAGTTTAGAGCCATACCTTTTGAACCATCTGCGAACTCTACCATTTCACCAGCTTGAACATTATCCAAACCATAGATCCTGGCAATACCGTCTCCAACTGATAAAACTTGACCAACTTCTGTAACTTCTGCTTTATCACCAAAATTTTTAATTTGTTCTTTTAATATTTTTGTAACTTCTGAAGGATTTATTTCCATTTATGCCTCTATCATTCTATTTTCGATTTGTTGTAATTTATTTTTAATTGAGGTATCGACCATAGTACTTCCTACTTGTACTACTAAACCTCCTATTAAACTTTCATCATGTTTGTAGTTTAATTTTATTTTTGAGCTAAAATTTTTTGTTAACTCCTCTGTAATTTTTGCAATTTCTTCATTAGATAATTCTTTTGCTGATTTTAATTCTGCCTTAAGTTCACCTCTTTTTCTTGAACAAATTTCGATAAAGCTTTTAAGGATACGTTCAATAAAAAAGAAACGTCTTTTTTGAATTAAGAAACTTAAAAAATTTTTAAATAAAGACTCAAATTTATTATTTTCAGAGATTGTATAGATTACTTTTAGTAAATCTTCTTGGCTTGTAGTTGGATCTTTAATCAAATTAGAAAAATCTTCACTTTGATCAATTAAATTAAGAATAGATGAAGACTGATCTTCGATCTGACTTAAAAGATTGTTTTCCTCTGAAAGTTCAAAAAGCGCAAGAGAATACCTTTCAGCTGAAGTTATTGAAAATCCGGTGTCTTTACTCAACTTGGTTCCTCTATAATGTTGAAGATTATTTAAAAATCACGCCCTAAATAGCATATGACCCTTATGTCTTCAAGTAGCGGATTCGTAAAAAAGGCCTCTTTTTTGCGGTTAATTAAAGTTAATTGGGTCAACATCAACTGAAAGTTTTATTCCAGAAGAAAATTTATATTTTGGAATAATTTTTGCAAGAGAGCTTTGTAGTTTCATAGATTTTAAGCCTCTAATTAAAAATCTAATTCTAAATTTTCTGTTTAATCTAAATAATGGAGCATTCACTGGCCCTAATATTTTTCCTTCAATTTTATTTTCAATAAAATTTTTAAAATTAATAGCTTCTTTTTCTAATTTAATTTCATTATCTCCCGTTAAGATTAAAGAAATAAACCTTTGAAATGGAGGTAGTTTATTTTTTTTTCTTATCTCTAGTTCTCTTTCTAAAAAAATATCTGGATTTTTACTTGTAATTTCTGAAATCATCTTAGTATTATTTTCATAAGTTTGAAAATATACCGTTGCTGGCTTTCCTGTTCTTCCTGCACGTCCTGAAAGTTGATGATAAAGCTGCAAATTTTTTTCTGCACCTCTTAAATCATGTCCTTGAGATGAAAGATCAATATCAACAACTACAATGCAATTTAAGCTTGGAAAATGAAAACCTTTTGAAATTAATTGAGTTCCAACCAAAATATGCGTTTCATTATTAATAATTTTATCTATTTTTTCTTTAGAATCTTTTTTATTCATTGTGTCACTTGAAAAAATCTCTATTTTTTTTTCAGGAAATTTTCTTTTGACCTCTTCTGAAATTCTCTCAACACCAGGGCCACTAAAAATAAATTCACAATTGCCTTCTTTTGTACAGTTCCTTTTAAGATCAGATTTATATCCACAATAATGGCATAATAAGTTATTTTTATTTTTATGATAAACTAAATTGATACTACAATTTGGACATGTAAAACTTGTAAAACACTTATTGCATAAAGCATTTGGAGAAAAACCTCTTCTATTTAAAAAAAACAGAACTTGATCTTTTTTTTCCAAATGTAAATTAACTTTTTCAATAATTTTATTTGACAGCCATGATTGTTTTTCAAGTTTGGTATTATTTAAATTAATAATTTCATAATTAGGTAATGCTGCGTTTTGGTACCTTTCATCTAATCTAGAAACTTCGTATTTACCTTTTTTAATATTTTCAAAAGTTTCTATAGAAGGAACAGCAGTAATCAAATTGATTGGAATATTTTCAAAAGATGCTCTAGAAATTGCCATATCACGAGCATTGTAAGTTATGCCTTCATCTTGTTTAAATGATTGATCATGTTCCTCATCAACAATTATCATTCCTAATTTTTTAAATGGTAAAAATAGTGAAGATCTTGCACCAATAATTATTTTTATTTTACCATTAGAAACTCCGCTCCAAATTAATTCTTTCTTTTTTTTTGAAATACCTGAATGCCAAATTGCAGGTTTAAAACCAAAATATTCTAAAAATTTTTGTTCAAACTGACTAGTTAGACCTATTTCTGGCAATAAAATTAATCCTTGAAAACCCCTCTCTATCAGTGGTTTTAACGCTTCAAAATAAACTAAAGTTTTTCCTGAACCAGTTGTGCCTTGTAAAACATGAACTCTAAATTTTTTATTTGAAACATTCATTTTTTTTAGAGCTTTATTTTGATGACTAGACAGCTTGATTAAGTTTTGTTCAATTTTGCTATCAAATATTTGATAAAGTTGAGTTTCTTTGTTCTCTACCGCATCACTACTTAAGAGTACTAACTTTAATGCCATACCCTTTGGGATAAGATTGTATTCTGCAAACCAATTTAAAAAATTGATTGTATTTTTTTTTAATGGAGTAACGTCTAATTTCTTGATTACCTTTTTAGTCTTAAAATTTTTATTTTTATTTTTTTCAAATTCGTCCCAAACAACACCGGTAATTTTTGATTTTCCAAAAGGTACCATTACATAATCACCAACTTTAAGAATTAAATTACTTTCATAAGTAAATGGATGATTAAAAATATTTGGTACTAGAATCGGATATTTCATATTTTTATAATATGAAAAAAAATTAAGAGTGTA
Source organism: uncultured Pelagibacteraceae bacterium (assembly GCA_902555665.1). Lineage (GTDB taxonomy): Bacteria > Pseudomonadota > Alphaproteobacteria > Pelagibacterales > Pelagibacteraceae > Pelagibacter. The sequence continues at coordinate 16,459 of CACDTF010000011.1, read as the reverse complement.
TTGCTCTTTTATCTACTGATAAAGCAGCTTCTTTAACTGCTTCAGAAAACGTTGGATGAGCATGACAAGTTCGGGCGATATCTTCTGCACTTGCACCAAATTCCATTGCAACACCAATCTCTGCAATTAATTCTCCTGCATGAGGTCCAATTATATGTGCACCTAATACTTTATCTGTTTGCTCATCAGCTAAAATCTTAACAAAACCTTCCGCATCATCTATGGCCTTAGCTCTTGAATTAGCCATAAACGAAAATTTCCCTACTTTATATTTTTTATTTAATTCTTTTAATTGTTCCTCAGTTTTACCGATTGATGCTACTTCAGGTGTTGTATAAATTACTCCTGGGATTGTATCATAATTTACATGTCCAGATTGACCAACTATGTTTTCTGCAACTGCTATACCTTCGTCCTCCGCTTTATGTGCAAGCATTGGACCAACAATTACATCTCCTATTGCATAAATATTTTCAACGTTAGTCTTAAAAATTTTATCAGTTTTAATTCTATTTCTTTCATCAAGATCTACTCCTACAGACTCTAAATTCAAACCATCTGTATTAGGTTTTCTACCAACAGAAATCAAAACAACATCACACTCAAAACTATTTTTATTACCATCTTTATCTACAGTTGAAATCACTACGCCTGCTGTATTTTTTTTAATTGTTTCAACTTTATTTTGCATATTAAATTTAATTCCCTGTTTTTTTAAAATTTTCATAAATTCTGAAGAGATTTCTTTATCCATTCCAGGTGTAATATGATCTAAAAATTCAACAACTTGCACCTCTGCTCCAAGTCTTGACCATACAGATCCCATCTCCAATCCTATATAGCCTCCTCCTACTACGACCATTTTCTTAGGTACCTTTTCTAACTTTAAAGCACCTGTTGATGAGACAATTGTTTTCTCATCTATCTCTATTCCTGGTAATGAAACTGGAACTGATCCTGTTGCAATAACTGTTTTTTCTGTTTGGATAATGGTTTCTTTATTTTTATCATCCTTTATTAAAATTTCATCTTTAGATTTAAAACTTCCGTGTCCTTTAAAATAAGTAACTTTGTTTTTTTTCAAAAGAAACTCAACACCTTTTGTAAGAACGGTTACAGCTTTATCTTTGCTTTTCATCATTTTGTCTAAATTTAATTTTACTTCACCAACTTCAATACCTTTGTTTGCTAAACTTTTTACTTTATCAAATTCTTCAGACAGATTAAGTAAGCTTTTTGATGGGATGCAACCTACATTTAAACAAGTACCTCCCAAAGACCCTCTAGACTCTATACATGCAGTTTTTAATCCTAATTGAGCAAGTCTGATCGCGCACACATAACCACCCGGTCCACCTCCAATAACTACAGCTTGAAATTTTTCTGACATTTAAATATCTAAAAACAACCTTCTAGGGTCTTCTAAGTTTTCTTTAATCATTTTAAGGAAAGATACAGATTCTTTTCCATCAATAATTCTATGATCATATGATAATGCTAAATACATAATTGGTCTTATTTTTATTTCACCGTCTAAAACAACAGGTCTTTCAACTATATTATGCATACCCAACACTCCAGATTGAGGTAAATTTAGTATTGGGGTTGAAAGCATAGACCCATACACACCTCCATTACTTATTGTAAATGTTCCTCCCTGGAGATCTTCAATCGTTAACTTTCCATCTCGTGCTTTTTCTGAAATTTCTTTAATATTTTTTTCGATATCAGCAAAAGATAATTCATCTGCATTTCTTAAAACTGGAACAACCAAACCCTTATCTGTTCCAACAGCAAAGCTAATATTGTAATAGTTTTTATAGATAATCTCATCTCCGTCTATTTCAGCATTCACCGCAGGGAAATTTTTTAAAGCAACTACACATGCTTTTACAAAGAAAGACATAAATCCTAATTTTATCCCATAACGAGATTGGAAATCCTCTTGATTTTCTTTTCTCATTTCCATTACACTGCTCATATCAACCTCGTTAAATGTTGTTAAAAGAGCAGCATTCTCTTGGGCTTGCTTTAATCTTTTCGCAATAGTTTGTCTCAACCTGGTCATTTTAATTCGTTCTTCTTCACCGTATTGAATTTTTCTTTCAGATGGTTTTGGATTTGCTCCCATCAAACTTATTAAATCTCCTTTTAAAACTCTTCCATCTTTGCCTGAGCCTTGAATTGAATTAATATCAATATTATTTTCAGCAACTATTTTTCTCACTGCTGGAGACAATGTTGGATTAACATCTCTTTTTGGAGCAACATCTGGTTTAACTTCCTCAGTTAAAACTAAAGGTTTCTCTTTTGGATTTTCTATCTCTTTTTCTTCAAATACTTTTGGTTCTTTTTTATTTGCATCTAATTTTATTACATTGCTCTCTGCAGGAACAATTTCCTCTTTCTTTATTTCTTGACTGATTTTCGGCGCAGATTTAACCGCTCCACCCTCTGCTGATACAGAACCTAATAATGCTCCTACTTCAACGACTGATCCATCTTGTGAATTTATCTCTGTTAACACACCAGAAATTGGAGATGGCACTTCTAAGTTTACTTTGTCTGTCTCAAGTTCTACAATTGGTTCATCTGCTTCGACTGTATCACCTGCATTTTTTAACCATTTTGCAACAGTCGCCTCTGTTATACTTTCGCCAAGAACTGGGACTACTATTTTTTCACTCATTAAAATTAATCAAATACCTTATTAATTATTTCTTGTTGTTGAGAATTATGCCTTTTGGCATATCCTGTTGCAGGAGTTGCGTCTGGGCTTCTTCCTATATAAGAAATTTTATTATTATTAGCCTTTAAAGTGTCTAATGTCCATTGGATATAATCTCTAACTGAAAACCAAGCACCCATATTTTTTGGTTCTTCTTGGCACCAAAAAAATTCAGCATTTTCAGCATATGGTTTTAACTCCTTAACCAAAGCTTTTGCTGGAAATGGATACAATTGTTCAATTCTATACATCACTACATCCTCTCTTTTAAGCTTTTCTCTGGCATCTAATAAATCAAAATATACTTTTCCAGAACAAAGAATTACTTTTTTAATTTTAGAGCTTTCTTTTAGTTTAATAAATCCTTTAGACTTAGGATCGATAGCATGATCCCACAGTACTCTATGGAAAGTATTTTTTTTGTTAAAATCTTCTAAATTTGAAACGCAATACTTATTTCTTAATAAAGATTTTGGTGTCATTATGATTAGTGGCTTTCTGAAACTTCTATGCATTTGTCTTCTTAAAGCGTGAAAATAATTTGCTGGAGTTGTACAGTTCATTACTTGCATATTATCGTTTGAGCATAGTTGTAAAAATCGTTCTAGCCTTGCTGATGAATGTTCTGGTCCTTGTCCTTCATATCCATGAGGCAATAACATTACTATACCAGATGCTCTATTCCATTTTCTCTCACCAGATGCAATAAATTGATCAATTACTACTTGAGCTCCATTAGCAAAGTCACCGAATTGTGCTTCCCAAATAGTAAGTGTGTTTGGCTCTACTAAACTATAACCATATTCAAAACCTAAAACCGCAAGTTCAGATAAAAAACTATCTACTACTTCAAATTGCTTTTGATTTTTAGAAATATTATTAAGAGGAATATACCTAGAATTATCTATTTGATTTCTCAGTACAGAATGTCGTTGACTAAATGTTCCTCTTCCAGAGTCTTGTCCTACAAGTCTAACTGGATATCCCTCTTCCAGCAAAGATCCAAACGCTAAAGATTCAGCTGAAGACCAATCGATTCCAGTACCTTTTTTGATACTTTCTTTTCTGGAAATAAATATTTTAGATATAGTCTTATGAATATTTTTTTCCTCAGGAATACTATTTATTTCATCTGAAATTATTTTTAATTTATTTTCGTCAAAACCTGTTATGCCCCTTTTATCTTTACCTTTTTCAGGCTTATATCTTGACCATGTTCCCTCAAACCATTCTATTTTAGGTTTATAATCTTTTGCACTTTTATATTGTTCATCAAGTAAATCTTTAAATGATTTAACATTTTGATTTAATAATTCTTCAGTAATAGATTTTTCGTTTACTAATTTATTTCCATAAATTTTGTAAACACTGGGATGAGATCTAATTTTTTTATACATTAAAGGTTGAGTAAATGAAGGTTCATCTCCCTCATTGTGTCCAAATCTTCTATAACAAATTAAATCTACTACAACGTCTCTATTAAATTTTAATCGAAATTCTGTTGCTATTCTAGTTGCATAAACAACTGCTTCTGGATCATCGCCATTAACATGAAGAATTGGAGCCTCTACCATTTTTGCAACATCAGATGGATAAGGTGAAGATCTTGCAAATCTTGGACTAGTAGTAAATCCTATCTGGTTATTAACAATAATATGAATTGTTCCTCCAGTGTTATGTCCTGGTAGTCCAGACATTGCAAAACATTCTGCTACAACTCCTTGACCAGCAAAGGCTGCATCCCCATGAATGAGAATAGGTATAACTTTATTTCTTTCACGGTCTTTATGAAAAAATTGTTTGGCTCTTGTTTGACCTAAAACAACTGGGTTAACAGCTTCTAAATGAGAAGGATTATCTGTTAAACTGACGTGTACTGAGTTTCCATCAAATTCTCTATCTGAAGATGCTCCTAGATGATACTTTACATCTCCAGCACTATCTTCAGTATCATTACTAAACTCACCAGCAAACTCATTAAAAATTTTTTTATAAGATTTTTGTAAAACATTTGCCAAAACGTTAAGTCTACCTCTATGAGACATACCTATTTTAACTTCTTTTATATTATTTTGACCACCAATTTTGATTATTTGTTCGAGAGCAGGTATTAAACTTTCACCACCATCTAAACCAAATCTTTTTGTTCCCACATACTTTGTAGCTAAAAATTTTTCAAATCCCTCTGCCTGTACTAATTTATTTAAAATTGCCTCTTTACCATTTTTTGTAAATTGAAGTGCATTTTTATCTTGCTCTATCCTGTCTCTAAACCACTTTCTTTCATCTGGATTTGAAATGTGCATGAACTCATAACCTATTTTTCCACAGTAGGTTTTCTTCATAAACTTAAGTATTTCTCTTATGTTTGCATATTTGCGATTGATTACCCCGTTTAGAAAAATTTTCTTATCGTAATTTTCTTTTTTAAAACCGTAAAAATCTGGATGAAGCTCATCTAGATATTCAGACTCTCTCATTTCTAAAGGATCAAGATCCGCTAATAAATGTCCTCTTAGTCTATATGCTCTAATTAATGCTACAGCACTAATAGAATCTTTATTTGAGTCAGCAAGTAATTGAAAATTAAATTTTTCTGAAGTGTCTAATTTGACATTATTAAAATCATTTTTATCTTGTTCTTCTATTTTTTTTTGTAATTCATCAATATCAATCTTTTTTTTAGTAGGTCCCCATGATGGACCATTAATTTCTTTTGCTATAACATTTAATTCTTCACCAATTCCCTCAAAATAATTTGCCCAACTTTCTGGAAGATCAGCATCTTTATTTACAAACTTTAAATACATTTCTTCTATAAATGCACTATTAGATTTGTTTAAAAATGAAGTTTTTTCGAAATCAAGATTTTTTGATGAAGACATCTTTTTATTTAATATATCCCTCTAATATTTTTTTTCAATTAGACAGTTTATCAAATAAAGTTTTTCCAATAATTGATGGTGATTTGGCAACTGTAATACCACATTCTTCCATTTTTTTAATTTTATCTTCAGCTCCACCCTTGCCACCTGATATAATGGCACCAGCATGCCCCATTCTCCTTCCTGGAGGAGCGGTAATTCCAGCAATAAATCCAACTATTGGTTTTTTAATCTTATGATTTTTTATAAAGTCAGCCGCTTCTTCTTCAGCTGTTCCACCAATTTCACCTATCATTAAAATAGATTCTGTTTCAGAGTCATTTAAAAATAAATCTAAACAATCTATAAAATTTGTTCCATTAATAGGATCACCACCAATACCAATACAAGTTGATTGACCAAGTCCATTTTCAGTTGTTTGGGCTACTGCCTCATATGTCAATGTTCCTGACCTTGATACAATTCCAACACTTCCTCTTTTGTGAATACTTCCTGGCATAATCCCAATTTTACATTCATCTGGTGTGATTATTCCTGGACAATTGGGTCCAATTAATCTGCTACTAGATCCACTTAATTTTTGTCTTACCTTAAGCATATCCTGAATTGGAATTCCCTCTGTTATACAAACGATAAGTTCAATTGATGCATTAATAGCTTCAATGATTGCTGCTGCTGCAAATTTAGCAGGTACATAAATCATCGTTGCATCTGCTCCTACTTCATTTTTTGCCTCTAAAACGCTATTAAAAACTGGTCTGTCTAAATGTTTTTGTCCACCTTTCTTTGGTGTAACTCCACCAACAAGATTGGTTCCATATTTTATAGCCTGCTCTGAATGAAATGTTCCGTGTGAGCCAGTAAATCCCTGACAAATTACTTTAGTACTTTTATTTACCAAAACCGACATTTTATTTTATCGCCTCAACAATTTTCTTAGCAGCATCATCTAAATTTTCTGCAGAAATTAATTTTAATCCAGAATTATCAAGAATTTCTTTTCCTTCCTTGAAATTTGTACCTGCTAATCTTACAACTAAAGGTATACTAATATTAATTTCTTTAGCTGCATCAACTACTCCTTGGGCAAGGACATCACATCTCATTATTCCTCCAAAAATATTAATTAAAATACCTTTAACATTTTTATCTGAAAGAATTATCTTTAATGCAGCAGATACTTTTTCTTTGGATGCGCCACCGCCTACATCTAAAAAATTTGCTGGCTCTTTACCATACAATTTAATTATATCCATTGTTGCCATCGCTAATCCTGCTCCATTTACCATACAGCCAATACTTCCATCTAGCTTGATATATGCAAGATCATGCTTGCTAGCTTCGATCTCGGTAGGATCTTCCTCATTTAAATCTCTTAATTCAACAATTTCTGGATGCCTGAATAAAGCGTTAGAGTCGAAATTAACTTTTGCATCTAAACAAACAATTTTTTCCTCTTTTGTCAAAATTAATGGATTTACTTCAACCATGTTTGCATCAGTACTCACAAACATTTTATATATTGATTTAATTAATGTTATTGCTTGTTTTTTTGCGTCTTCATTTAAATTAAAAATATTAATTATTTTTTCACAGTCTGACTCAGAAATTTCATCACCCATATCAACTTTTATAGTTATAATTTTTTCAGGTGAACTGCTTGCAACTTCTTCAATGTCCATCCCTCCTTGGTCACTTGATATAAATGCAATTTTAGAACTTGCCCTATCAACCAGGCACGATAAGTAAAATTCTTTATCTATATTTGATGATTCTTCTACGTATAATCTTTTAACCTCTCTACCTTCAGGGCCAGTTTGATGAGTAACTAGTGTTTTTCCAAGTAATTCTTTAGCTGCTACCGTTAGTTCCTCAATAGAGTTTAAAATTTTTACACCACCAGCTTTTCCTCTACCTCCAGCATGGATTTGTGCTTTAAGCACATATTTCTCAGTTTTGAGTGCTTTTGCTTTTTGAATAAGTTCATCAACATTAAGCGCAAATACTCCTTCAGGAACTACAGCTCCATATTTTTTTAATATTTGTTTAGCTTGATGCTCGTGAATATTCATTATTATTTAGATAAATCAGGATCTATTTTAGATGCAGCTTCCCATAAAGCTTTTACAGCATCTATTGAATGCATAAATTCTTTTTTTTCTTTTTCATCTAAATTAATCTCTTCAATTTTTTCTACACCATCTTTTCCAATGACAACAGGAACACCTGCATAAACATTTTTCACACCATATTCTCCATTTAATTGTACAGCGCAGGGTAATAATTTTTTCTGATCATTTAAATATGCTTCTGCCATTTGAACACCTGAAGCTGCTGGCGCATAAAAGGCTGATCCTTTTTCTAAATATTTAACTATTTCCGCACCACCATCTCGTGTTCTTTGATTAATTTCCTCGACTCTTTCTGAAGAAATTTTTCCATCCTTTACAAGATCCAATAATGGTTTACCTGAAATTTTTGTAAATCTTGGCATAGGAACCATGGTGTCACCATGACCACCCATAACCATTGCCTCAATTTCTCTTACTGGCACATTAAGTTCTAATGATAAAAATAATTTAAATCTCGAACTATCTAAAATACCTGCCATACCAACAACTTTATTTGATGGCAAACCTGAAAATTTTTGAAATGCCATAACCATAACGTCTAAAGGATTGGTGATACAGATCACAAAAGCGTTAGAAGCATTTTTCTTTACCCCCTCAGCAACTTGTTTAATAATTTTTAAATTAATTCCAAGAAGATCGTCTCGGCTCATTCCAGGTTTTCTTGGAACACCTGCTGTAATTATAATTACATCTGAATCTTTTATATCCTGATAGTTATCAGTTCCTGAAAACCTAACATTGAAACCATCTACAGATGAAGATTGGGCAATATCTAATGCTTTTCCTTTTGCAATACCACTAGCTACATCAAATAAAACCACTTCATTTACTAATTCTTTTGTTCCTATTAAATGTGCAAGAGTTCCGCCTATTTGGCCTGCACCAATTAAAGATATTTTTGTCATTTATTTCCTTTTATTTCATTGTTGGCATAACAAATTCCGCATTTGATCGGACACCTGAAGGCCATCTGGATGTTACTGTTTTAAGTTTAGTATAAAATTTTATTCCTTCCATACCATGCATTCCACTATCTCCAAATAATGATCTTTTCCAACCACCAAAACTATGAAATGCCATTGGAACTGGGATCGGCACGTTAATACCAACCATACCTACTTGAATTTTACTTGCAAAAGTTCTGCCTGCATCACCGTCTCTTGTATAAATACTAACTCCATTTCCGTACTCATGGTCGTTAATTAATTTTGCAGCTTCTTCAAAAGTTTTTACTCGAACAACTGATAAGACTGGACCGAATATTTCTTCTTTGTAAATTCTCATATCTTTATTTACATGATCAAATAAACATCCACCTATATAGAAACCATTTTCATAACCTTGAAGTTTTAAACCTCTTCCATCAACCACTAGTTTTGCACCTTCCTCGACACCTAAATCAACGTAGCTTGTAACTTTTTCTAAATGTTCTTTTGTAACTAAAGGTCCCATTTCTGATGCCTTATCCATTCCAGGACCAACTTTTAAAGCTTCAGCTTTTTTTGATAATCTTGATACAAGTTCATCACCGATATCTCCGACCGCAACAGCAACTGATTGAGCCATACATCTTTCCCCAGCTGAACCATAAGCGGCACCCATTAAACCATTTACTGCACCATCTAAGTCACAATCTGGCATAACAACTAAATGGTTTTTTGCTCCACCCAAAGCTTGAACTCTTTTTTCATTTTTAGCTGAATTTTCATAAATATATTTTGCAATAGGAGTAGATCCTACGAAACTAACAGCTTTGATATCTTTGTTTTCTAAAATTGCATCAACAGCTTCTTTATCTCCATTTATCACGTTAAATACTCCTTCTGGAAGACCCGCCTCAGAAAGTAGTTCTGCTAATCTTATTGCGCAAGAAGGGTCTTTTTCAGATGGTTTGAGAATAAAAGTGTTTCCACAAGCTATTGCTATTGGAAACATCCACATTGGTACCATAGCAGGAAAATTAAAAGGTGTGATACCTGCAACAACTCCTAATGGTTGTCTAATTGACCAACTATCAACATTGGTACCAACATTTTCTGAAAACTCACCTTTTAATAAATGTGGTATTCCACAAGCAAATTCTACCACCTCCAGTCCTCTAGTTAAAGACCCTCTTGCATCTTCATAAACTTTTCCATGTTCTGAAACTATTAACTTCGTTAATTCATCAGAATTTTTTTCAATTAATTCTTTAAATTTAAATATTATTCTAGCTCTTTGTAGAGCAGGTTTTAAAGACCAAGTTTCAAATGCTTTTTTTGCTACTTCAACAGCACTATCTAAGTCAGATCTTGAAGCAAGTCTTACCTCTGACTCTTGTTCGCCGGTTGCTGGATTAAAAACTTTACCTTTTTTATCTGAAGATCCTGGAATTATTTTACCGTTTACGAAGTGTTCTATTAATTTCATGAATACGGTGTTTTAGATCAAAAATATCGAATAGTCTATTTAAACATTAGCTGTTGCTAACATTTTTTTTATTTCAGCTATAGCTTTTGCTGGATTCAAGCCCTTAGGACATGCATTTGTACAATTTAATATTGTATGGCATCTATATAATTTTAATTCATCAGAAACTTTTTTTAATCTAGCTTTTCTCTCTTCATCTCTACTATCAATAATCCATCTATAAGCCTGTAGCAGAACTGCTGGACCTAAATATTTATCTCCATTCCACCAATAACTTGGGCAGGATGTAGAACAGCAAGCACACATAATGCATTCGTAAGCACCATCAAGTTTTGCTCTATCTTCTTTAGACTGATAAATTTCTGTTGTCTGTTTTGTTGAGTTATTTTTTAACCAAGGTTCAATTGATTGATACTGTTTGTACAATCCATCCAAATCACCAATTAAATCTTTTTTAACCTTTAAATGAGGTAGAGGATAAATATCAATATCTCCTTCAATTTCAGCATGTGGAGTGGTGCAAGCAAGGCCATTTTTACCCCCCATATTCATTGCACATGAACCACATACACCATGAGCACAAGATCTTCTGTATGTTATAGTTGAGTCGATTTCATTTTTGATCTTATTTAAAATATCTAAGACCTTTGAAGGACAATTATCCATGTCAACTTCATAAGTGTCTATCCTAGGACCTTCATCTGTGGATGGATCCCATCTATAAATATTTACTTTTCTTAAATTTTTTGATCCTGTTTTATCTTTAAAGTATTTACCTTTTTTAATTTCAGAATTCTTAGGTAAACTCAATTGAACCATTAATATACTCGCTCTTGTGGTGGAAAATATTGAACTTCGTTTGTTAAAGTTGATTTGTGTACTTCTCTGTAACTTATCTTTGTATTTTTCCCATCACACCAAGCAAGAGTATGTTGCATAAACTTTTCGTCATCTCTATTTGGATAGTCATCTCTCGCGTGGGCACCTCTACTCTCTTTTCTATGATATGCAGATTCTACAGTAGTTACTGCTTGTCTTATTAAATTATCAAATTCCAATGTTTCAACTAAATCAGTATTAAATACTAAAGACCTATCTTTAACTGAGATTGTGTCCATACCATCATAGGTTTTTTTAATCTCATCTACACCTTCTTTAAGATTTTTTTCTGTTCTAAAAACTGCACATTTGGACTGCATAGTTTTTTGCATTGAAAGTCTAAGTTCTGCAGTACTGTTATCTCCCTCTGCATTTCTAAGTTTATCAAATCTATCTAAACATTTTTGTGTTTCTGACTCGGGAATTTCTTCATGAGGTGTTCCTGGCTTAACTAATTCAGCTGCTCTTTTAGCTGCTGCTCTTCCAAATACTACTAAATCAATTAAAGAATTAGAACCAAGTCTATTTGCTCCGTGAACAGAAACACATGCCGCTTCTCCTATAGCCATTAAACCTGGAACAGTTTTTTCTGAGCCATTTACAGTTAAAACTTCTGCTTTATAGTTTGTTGGAATACCACCCATATTATAATGAACTGTTGGTACAACAGGAATTGGTTCCTTAGTTACATCTACATTTGCAAATAATCTTGCTGCATCAGTAATTCCAGGAAGCCTGCTTTCAATAACCTCTTTATCTAAGTGACTTAGGTTCAAATGAACATGATCTTGATCTTTTCCAACACCTCTTCCCTCATTAATCTCTATAGACATGGATCTGCTAACAACATCTCTTGATGCTAAATCTTTTGCATTTGGAGCGTACCTTTCCATAAATCTTTCACCTTTAGAATTTGTAAGATACCCCCCTTCTCCTCGCGCACCTTCTGTAATTAATGTACCATGGCCGTAAATTCCTGTTGGATGAAATTGAACAAATTCCATATCCTGAAGCGGTAATCCAGCTCTTAAAACCATTGCATTACCATCACCTGTGCAAGTATGTGCTGATGTTGCTGAATAATAAACTTTACCATAACCACCTGTAGCAATAATTACTGTATGCGCTCTAAATCTATGAATTGTTCCATCATTCAAATTCCAAGCAATTAGGCCTTTACATTCTCCATTCTTCATCAACAAATCTAATGCAAAATATTCTATAAAAAATTCTGTATTATGCTTTAACGCTTGTCCATACAATGTGTGTAAAATAGCATGTCCTGTTCTATCGGCTGCTGCACAAGTTCTTTGAACTATTCCATTTCCATAATTTTTTGTCATTCCACCAAATGGTCTTTGATAAATTTTTCCCTCTTCAGTTCTACTAAATGGAACCCCATATTTCTCTAATTCTAAAACTGCTTTAGGAGCTTCTTTACATAGATATTCAATACTATCTTGATCACCTAACCAATCTGCACCTTTTACAGTATCATACATATGCCATCTCCAGTCATCCTCACCCATGTTACCGAGTGCAGCTGAAATACCACCTTGCGCAGCTGATGTATGACTTCTAGTTGGAAATACTTTTGAGATACAAGCTGTTTTTAAGCCAGCTTCGCTAAGCCCTACTGCTGCTCTTAAACCTGATCCACCTGCTCCAAGTACAACAACATCGTACTCATGGTCTATAATATTATATGCTTTCATGTATTTAAGTTTAAAATTACAATTATTGTAATTACTGGGATTGTTATAGCAAAAAAATTTAGGACTTTGTTTGCGGCATTTTTGGTTTTTTTATCGTTAATATAGTCTTCAAAAACCTCACTTATAGTCAAAGCTGAAAAAAAATAAGCAATAACTAAAAATAACCCAATTAAGAATTTAGAAGGTTGCGTTGTTAAAAAATTCACTATTTCCAAATAACTTTTATCATAAATATTCACTAAATTTATAATAAACCAAAGCATTAAAGGTAATAAGATTGCGGAACTAATTTTTAAGAATAACCATTTTTTTGTTACTGGCAGCATTATATTAATCCTCTGCCAATTATATAAATTAGGATAGTTAAAATAATCGAACCAAAAATAACTAGCAAACCTGTAATTCTTGTTGTTTGTAATTCAAATCCATAGCCCAAATCCATAATCAAGTGTCTTACTTCACTTAACATTTGAAAACTAAATGACCAGGTTATTCCAATTAAAATAAATTTACCTAAAAAGGTTTCTAAAAAAATTTTTATAATTTGATAATTACTTTCTCCTAGAAGCATTAATGCAAACCAAATACATATTAATGTGATTGCAAAAAAATTAATTATTCCTGTTATTCTATGTGAAATAGATACTAATGAAGAAATATGCCATTTATAAATCTGTATGTGTGGTGATAAAGGTCTGTTTTCCATATTTTATTTTGAATTAATAATTGTTTCAGCAATTTCAACTGAATTAAGTGCAGCACCTCTCAATAGGTTGTCTGATACAATCCACAAATTTAATGAATTTTTTTTTGTTTTGTCTTCCCTAATTCTAGATATAAATGTCTCATCACTTCCTGCTGCTTCAAATGGTGTGCTATAACCTCCATTTTCTCTTCTATCGATAACCTCACAACCATCTGCTTTAATTAAAACATCTCTAACTTTTTCTAAAGTATATGGTTTTTCAAATTCTATATTTACAGACTCCGAATGAGATACTAAAACAGGAATTCTTACACATGTAGCTGTAAGTTCAATTGACTCATCTAAGATTTTTTTTGTTTCATTTGTCATTTTTAATTCTTCTTTTGTATATCCATCATCAGCAAAAACATCGATATGTGGAATAACATTAAAAGCGATTTGTTTAGTAAAATTTTTTGACTCTATTTTTTTTCCGTCTAAATATTGTTTAGTTTGATCAATTAATTCGTCCATTGGACTTTTGCCGCCACCTGAAACAGATTGGTAAGTTGAAACTACAACTCTTTTAATTTTGAATAAATTATGTAGTGGTTTAAGCGCTATAACAAGTTGTGCTGTAGAACAATTTGGATTGGCAATAATATTTTTTTTCATATTTTTAATTTCCGCTGCATTCACTTGTGGAACGATCAATGGAACATCAGGATCCATCCTAAAAAAACTTGAATTATCTATTACAATTGTGTGCTTGGCAGCCTTTTCTGCAAATTTTTCAGCAATTTTTCCTCCTGCTGCAAAAAAAGTTATATCTGCTTTTGAAAAATCATATGTCTCTAAATTTTCAATAACATACTCTTTATCTCTAAAAGAGATTTTTTTTCCTGCACTTTTTTCTGAGGCAACTAAATATAGATTATCAAACTTGAAGTTTTTTTTATCAAATACTTCAAGAGTTTTCCTCCCAACATTTCCTGTTGCACCTACTATAGCTATGTTCATTTTAAAGTTGTTATACTAAATAAAAGGTAAATCGCAAACTTTACCACTGCAAATATCACCATTTATGCTTGCTTTTACGTTCTGGTCTATATTCCAATGCGATTTTTTCATCATGGCAATACCAATTACTTTTTTAAAATGTGGTGAATAGCAAGCTGATCTCAATTCTCCAATTATATTATTGTCTTGATCACTTAAGTCTAATGATCCTGTAATACTTATTTTATCTATATCAAGCATTACTCCCATTAATTTTTTTTTAATTCCTTCAGATTTAATTTTTTTTAGTTTCTCTTTGCCTAAAAAATTAACTTCGCTGTCTATGTTAATATATTTATCAAATCCACATTCATATGGATTATCTCCATTATCGATATCATTTCCATACGATAATAATCCACTTTCAATACGTTCTATTAAATTTGGACAACCTGGTTTGATATTAAATTCTTTTCCAATTTCAAAAAGATGATCATATAATTTTAATCCAGAAACATTATGCTCAACATAAATTTCGTAACCACCTTGTTTAGACCAACCCGATCTTGCAATTAAATGTTTATCACCACCAAATTCAAAATAATCAAAACCAAAGAATTTTAAATTAACTATCTTATCTCCAAAAACTTTTTCCATTAATTCAAATGACTTTGGACCTTGTATAGCCATTATATCAACATCAGGTTCAAAAATCTTTACGTCAAATTTATTTCCAGTAGCTAATCCTTTTGCAAATAATATTACATCTGAGTCAGCAAGAGAAACCCACCATTTATTTTCATTCAATCTAAGTACAACTGGATCATTAATCAGACCTGCGTTATCATCAATTATTGGACAATAATAACATCTTCCATCTTTCGATTTAGATAAATCTCTACAAGTCATCAACTGAACTAATTTCGCTGAGTCTTTACCAGAAATTTCCACCTGTCTTTCTGCAGCTACATCCCAAATTTGAACATACTGTTTTAAGTGATGGTATGAGTCCTCAATTGAACCAAACGCTGCGGGAAGCAACATATGATTATATATTGTATAAGCCGTAACCCCTTGTTTTTCTATTCTAGAGGTATAAGGAGTGCTTCTCAGCCTTCTCGATTTTGCAATTGAAAAACTTTTCATTTTTTTAAAAATTCTAAGACCTTGTCTCTCATTTCGAATGCTTTTTCAATCATAATCATATGACCGCAACCCTCGATTATGTGTGTAGATGAGTTGTTAATAAGACTAGAAAATTTTTTTCCAGCTTCTAGATTTACCATCTTATCTAGAGAGCCGAAAATAAACATTGATGGAAATTCTATTAATTTAGCAGCTTCAGAACCATTTTTGTAATTGTTACATGCAACAAGGTCCACCGCCAGTATGTCTCTTATATCTCGAGGTGATTGTATTATTTTTTCTACTGGGTTACCTCCAATAAATCTTTTTGAACCTTCATAACCCCACTTCATCATTAATTTAACAGCATTAGAGTCCCCATTTTTTGCTAGATCAATTAGATCTGGATGAACTGGCATCTTATTTGACCCTCCGATAAAAACTAACTTTTTTAATCTATTTTTATATTTATGAGCATATTCAAGTATCTCCAAGCAACCTTGAGAATGACCAATTAAAATTAAATTATTTAAATTAAGTTTATTAAAAACCTGTTCCAACCAATCAGCTATTTTTTCAATACTATCTAAGCAAGGGCCATCAGAATTACCATGCCCAGGTAAATCAATAGATAATACGTTAAAATTATTATTTGAAAAAAACTGTTCAGTTAGAGACCATACAATATGTGAAAGACCACTTCCATGAAGAAATACTATTGTTTCTTTATTTTGATCAATACCCTGTCCTGCATCAGAAGCATAAACATTTTTATTTTCCAATTGAAAATTCAAAATTACCTAAACTTGTTTTCTTAATTCAAACTTTTGTATTTTTCCTGTCGAAGTTTTTGGCAAATCACAGAACACAACTTTTTTAGGAACTTTAAATCCCGCTAAAGT
>CACDTF010000010.1 GCA_902555665.1 uncultured Pelagibacteraceae bacterium | reverse complement strand
TCATGCTCGATCCCAATTTTAAAATTTTTGGACTCTTTAATACCTGATTTAAAATAATTTATAATTTTTTCTTTTGAATCAATCATGCGCTGTAAGTAGTGATTTATAGCTAAATTTAAAGATAATAATATGGCTCTTTTGCGAATATTTTTTTAACTAATGGCTTAAAATCTTCCAAAGTCATACTTTTGTAATTAGGGTCAAAAGAGCATTGGTCATATTTTTCACAAAAATCTATAGTGTCTTGATAATACTTGTGGTCTTTAAATTTATCTCTTGCATTTCTATCACCCCCTAAATGATGAGCGCTGTAGTAAGTTTGAAAAAGACCATGGTGTAGAACAATCCAATAAGTTCTTTCTGAAACATAAGGTCTTAGTATAGATGCAGCATATTGTGAATGATTCATTGGTGCTAAATCATCTCCAATATCATGTAATAAAGTTGCAACAACCATTTCATCACTTTCTTTATTTTTAAAAGCTCTTGTTGCAGCTTGTAATGAATGTTCTAGTCTAGTGATTTTGTAACCTTCTAAAGTTGTAGTTTGTTTAGATAAATAATTTAAAACTCTCTCAGCTGTTTGTCTTTCAAAGTTTTTCTCAAATTTTTCAAGAAGCTCATAATCTTCCTTAGTTCCATTTTTCATTTCAGTAAAATTTACTGTTTTCATAACTTAATTGTTTGATCCAGTGCTTAATAAAGATAATTGAGTTATTTTATTATCTCCTAATTCATCCACTAATTTAACAGGATATTCACCTGTGAAATAATGATCTGTTAATTGTGGATATGTTTCATTTCTTTTTTCAAAACCAATAGCTTTATACAATCCCTCTATTGATAAAAATCTTAAAGATTTAGCTCCAATATATTCACAAATTTCATTATTTGTTTTATTTGCTGCTAACAATTCTTTTTTTGTAGGTGTATCTACGCCATAGAAATCTGGATATCTTATTTCAGGGCAAGCAATTTTAACATGAACTTCTTTTGCGCCAGCATCATAGAGCATTTTAACTATTTTATATGATGTAGTACCCCTAACAAGTGAGTCATCTATTAGAATTATTTTTTTATTTTTAATTGTTGATTGATTAGCATTTAATTTTAATTTGACACCCAAGCTTCTAATTTTCTGACTTGGCTCGATGAAAGTTCTACCAACATAATGATTTCTAATTAATCCATGTTCAAAGTTCATTTTTAATTCTTGAGCAAAACCCATAGCAGCTGCATTTCCAGAATCTGGGACTGGAACCACTATATCTGCATCAGTATCATTTTCTTTAGCAAGCTCTATACCAATATTTTTTCTATGCTCATATGCTGTTTTTCCTCCAATCAGACTGTCTGGTCTTGAAAAATAAATATATTCAAATACGCAAGGTCTAACTTTTTTAGCAGGGAAGGGCTTAATACTTTTCAGTTCGTTATTTTCAATTAAAACCATCTCTCCATTTTCAACTTCCCTAACAAATTTAGCACCAATAATATCAAATGCACAAGTTTCAGATGCTAAGACATAACTATTACCAAGCTTACCGATTACTAAAGGTCTAATTCCATAAGGATCTCTAACTCCAATTAATGAGTTTTGCGTTAACATCACTAATGCATAGCCACCTTGAATTTGGAAAATTGCATCAATTACTTTATCAATTGTTTTTGGTCTTTTTGATTTAGCAATTAATTGAACAATCGTTTCAGTATCTGAAGTAGTGTAAAATATAGCCCCATCTTCAACGAGTTTATTTCTCAAAGCAATTGAATTAGTAAGGTTTCCATTATGCGCAACTCCAATACCACCTGCATTGGTGTCAGCAAAAAAAGGCTGTATATTTCTTAATATATTGTTTCCAGTTGTACTATATCTGTTATGGCCAATTGCATAATTTCCTTTAAGATTATTAAGGATTTTTTCTTTGTTGAAATTATCTCCAACTAAGCCAAATCTTTTTTCAGAGTAATATTTTTCACCATCAAATGTTACTATACCACAGCCTTCTTGACCTCTATGTTGTAGAGCATGTAGCCCAAGTGCTGTTAGAGCTGAAGCGTCCTTAGCATTGCTAATACCAAAAACTCCACATTCTTCCTTTAGTCTTGGATTATAGTTCTGTAATTTTTTCTTTAGAATCTTGATATGTTTTTTCATTAGGAAATTCTTTTATCAGATAACTACTACCTTTTTCTAAATATGGAAAGACGTATGATTTGTCAAAATTAATTGGCCATTTATCATAATTATAAACGATATGAACACCTGAAAAGATACATACAGAAATAATATAAGCTCTTATAAAACCAAAAAAGAATCCAAATGTAGTATCTAAGCCACCGATTCCTGTATATCTGACTGCTTTGCTGATTCCTTTATTAACTAAAAGAACTAAAAAGATAACAACCACAAATATTACTATTCCTAAACCAACATCAAGAACATACTCATTATCAATTATATCTTTTACATAGGGTTTAATTTTTGGAAATAGAATTAATGTAATTATATAAGCCAGCAACCATTTAGCCATTGATAGGATACTTAGGATGAAGCCCTTTTTATAACAATTTATTAAAGAAAGAATTGTTAAAATTAAATAAATTAAATCAATTATTGATATTACTTTATAAAAATCGTTTATGATTTCTAACATTAAGATGATTTACCAAAAGGTTTAATAATTAAGATTAATGCAGGAAGTAGTGTTAATACTGATATCATAGCTAATAACATGGCTAGTCCTGTAAACACACCAAAATAAATTGTTGGGATAAATTTTGATAACACCAAAATTGAAAATCCAAAAACAATCGTAATTGAAGTGTTTAATATAGCGACCCCCACAGTTGAATGACAAGTTTTTAACGTTTTGTTATAATCTTTTATTTTATTAAATTCTTCTTTAAATCTGTAAATATAGTGAATACTGTTATCCACTGCGATACCTATTGTAATTGCTGCAATCGTTATAGTCATCATATCCAAAGGTATTCCTAACAATCCAATTATTCCTAGTATAAAAAAAGCTGCAATAAAATTTGGAACAACGCCAATCAATGAAAGTTTAATATTTCTAAATAAGATTATGAACATTGAAAATATTCCAATCATAACCAATCCTAATGTTAAAATTTGAGATTTAAACAAGCTTTGTAATAAATTATTAAATAATATTAATACACCTGCTAATTTGTAATCTTTTTCTTCTAAACCAAATTTATCTTTTAGATCTAAATTAATTTTATTAATTAAATCATTTCTTCTTAAATCTTCTTGCGAGTCTATAATTCTTAAACTAATTCGAGCCTCATTATCTTTGATAGAAAGATAAGGATCGATGATTTCAGTTTTAATGCTATCTGGAATTTTAGAGTAAAGCACCCCCATTTCTAAAGTACCTAAAGGCTTATTATTATTTAATTGAGTAGCTACTTCAATAATTGATGAAAAAGATAGAACTTTACCAATTTCAGGCAGGCTATCTAAGTAATTATGAACAGATGTAATCAGATCAATTTTATCTTTAGTAAACCAATATTTTTCATCATTAGCATCTTCTTCATCACCCCAATCATCAAATTCATCATCTTCTTCAGAATTTTTTATTTTTTCTTTTTCAGGAAATTTTAAAATAACCTCTAAAGGAGTGGTTCCACCGAGTTCTTCATCTATAAGTTTCATACCTTTATAAATTTCGGTATTCTTATCAAAATAATTTATAAAACTATTTTCAACTTCAAGCTTACTTATTCCAGTAATACTGAATATTATAACTATTCCAGTTACTAAGAGGATAAAGTTTTTATTATTTATGGAAATTAAACTAAGTAAATTTGTGATTTTAGATTTTTGCTCTTTCTTCACTGAAATATTATTTGTGGGTGCAAAGTTTAAAAGGGTAGGTAGCAAAGTAAATGTAATGATAAATGATGTAATCAAACCAAAAGTCATCATCCAACCAAAATCAATAATAGGTTTTATTTCACTAAAAATTAAAGATAAGAATGCAAAAATTGTTGTTAGAACAGTGTAAAGAATTGGCCAAAACATTTTTGAAGTGGTTAAAGAAATAATTTCAAAATTATTTTTTGATGGGAAATCTTTTTTAAGTTGAAGAAACCTTGTGCTCATATGAATATTCATTGCCATTGTTAGAATCAACATAAGCGCAATAAAATTTGATGAGATGACTGTGACCTTCCATCCTAGCAATCCAAGCAATCCCATCATTATTATCACAGAAAAAAGACAACTGCTTATAGGAACCACAATCCAAAGAAGATTTCTAAAAACAAACCATAAAGTAGCAATTATAAATAATAGAACCCCCAAACCAAAAACAATTATATCACTTTTGATAAAAGTCATCATATCATCAGCAATCATTGGTATTCCTCCAAGATATATTTTTCCAACATCACCATAACTTTGAATAACTTGTCTAATTTCTAAAATATTCTGGTGGTTTTGTTTTTTGATTTGATCTTTAATTATTTCAACTTCTTCTTTTGATTTATTTTCTATATCTTCTAATTTTTGAGACTGTTTAATGTTAACAATAATTCCACTAGTTTTTCCATCTTCGCTTATGACAAAATTTCGAAAAACAGGACTATTTAAAATTTCTTTAAAACCTCGATCTCTATCAACATCTTCATCTTTTAATGTTTTGAAGCTTTCTAGTCTTTCTTGAAGGGGAGCTTCTGAATTATTTAAAAGTGGAATATCTAATAATGTAATCACACTATGGACCCAATTGAGACTCTGAATTTTATATTTTAAACTTAATAAATTATTTATTGATGAGTCAGTTACCATTCCCTCATTTGGTGTATATGTAAGAATTAAAAATTCTTTAGATCCATATCTTTCAGAGACTTCTTTTAAGTATGCTAAATCTGGGTCACCTTCTATTAATAAGGTTTCTGATGAAGCATCTAGCCTAAAATTTTTTGAATAGTATCCAAAACTTAAAATAGCAATAATTAACAATACAAATATTGCTTTAGGATTTTTAAGGATAACGTTTTGATAAAAATGAGCTATCATTCAAGCTCTTTATATTGGAAATTAACTTAATTGAGTATCCTTAAATTTTGTAAATCTTTCTTCAAATTCAAGTGTTACATTACCAATAGGACCATGTCTTTGTTTTCCAATTATAATTTGAGCTAAATGTGCAACTTCATTCATTTTTGCTTGCCACTCGGCATGCTCAACAGTTGCTTCTCTTGGTTCTTTTCTCTGTAGATAATATCCTTCTCTGTAAACAAACATTACTACATCAGCATCTTGTTCAATTGAACCAGACTCTCTTAAATCTGCTAATTGAGGCTTATGATCATCTCTCTGTTCTACTTGTCGAGATAATTGCGAAAGGGCTACAACAGGGACAGAAAGTTCTTTGGCTATTGCTTTAAGTCCTTGAGTAATTTGTGATATTTCTTGAACTCTTCCATCTTTGTTAAATGTAGTTCCTCTCATTAATTGAATGTAATCAACCACGATCATATCGAGACCAAAAAGTCTTTTAATACGTCTTGCTCTGTTACTAAGAGCAGCAATACTTATTGCTGGAGTTTCATCAATATAAAGAGGCAGTTCAGAAATATTTTTTGATGTTTCTAAAAATTTATCAAATTGATCATCTGATATTCTTCCTCTTCTAATATCATTAGAACTAATTCTAGCTTGTTCAGATATAATTCTTGTAGACAATTGTTCTGAAGACATTTCAAGTGAAAAGAAAGCTATAGATGATTTCTTGCTACTCTCTTGTAGTTTTTGAGCAGCATTAAATGCAATATTTGTTGCTAGTGAGGTTTTACCCATTGATGGTCGACCAGCAATAATAATTAAATCTGATTGATGTAAACCACCGAGCTTATCATCTAAATCTCTTAAACCAGTTGGAACACCTACGATTCCCTCTTCATTTTTATAAGCAGCTGAAGCCATTTCAATTGTTTGTTTCATTGCCTCATCAAATTTTACTAAGGAAGAGTTGAAAGAGCCTTTTTCTGCTAAATCGAATAATAATCTTTCAGAACTTTCGATTATAGATTGTCCATTAGTATCAAGATCATTTAATTTTGCACTATCAATAGTTTGTTCAGAAATTTTTATTAATTCTCTTCTAACAAACATATCATAAATTATTTTTGAGTATTCTATTGCTTGCCTAACTGATGTAGAAAATTTTGTAATTTTAACCAAATATTCTGGAACATTTAGATCATCTTTTTCATCTTCAAAATAATTTTTTAAAGTAATTGGGTTAGCTAACATTCCTTTGTAGATAAGATTTTCAACTGCTTCAAATATTTTTTGATGCATAGGGTCATAAAAATTAATACTGGAAATTATTGTATTTATTTCATCAAAAATATCATTACTTACAAGGATAGATCCTATAACTGCTTGTTCTGCTTCAATGTTATTTGGCAATTCTTTAAATTGATCTTTAACTATACTTAAATTGTTTTCCATGAAAATAAACTTACATGAAAAATTATTAAATCAAATTGTATATTTCTACTGGGGAAAAGAATGTATAATTATTGAATTGTATCAGCTGAAGAAACATTGATTGTAATTTCAGCATCAACTTCTGAGTGTAAAGAAATTTTAACTTTAAATTTTCCTAAAGCTTTAATTTCATCAACTGGTTGTATCATTGAAGGTTTGATGTCAATTTTGTTTTCTTCTTGTATGAGTTTTGAAATTTCAGTTGGTTTAACTGACCCATAAAGTTCATTATTTTCTGTACTTAGTTTTTTTACAGAATATTCTTTACCATTAATTTGTTCAGCAATTTGAGATGCTTCTTTTTTCTTTTCGTTATCTTTTTTAGATAACTCAGCTTTAATTTTTTCAACTTCTTTTATATTTTCTTTTGATGCATAAAGAGCTTTTTTATTAGCAATTAGGAAGTTTCTAGCAAAACCTCTTTTTACATCTATTACTTCACCAATAGATCCAATTCTTTTTACATTTTCTAATAAGATTACTTTCATTTTATATCAATGCTAAGTTTCTAGCTCTTTTAATTGAAAGAGACAGCTCTCTTTGTTTCTTTTGTGATACATTTGTAATTCTTGAAGGTAAAATTTTTCCATTCTCAGAAACATATTTTTTTAAAAGTTTAATATTTTTATAGTCCACTACCGGAGCTCCTTTTGCTGATAAAGGGCAAGATTTTTTAAATTTATATTTATTTGGTTGAAAAATACTTAATTTTGCAAAATTACTTTGTTTACCTTTTTTATTTCCACTTTGTCTCTTTGGCATTAGTTTTTAGTACTTTCTTTTTTTTCGCTATCTTCTTTTTTTCCAAAATAGTTTGTTTTTAGATCAAATTTTTTTACTCTAACTGTTAGATATCTTAGTAATTTTTTATCTATAGATTCATTTTTTTCTAATTCATCAATAACGTTACCTTTGCCTTTTATTTTGAAGTGTATGTAGCTTCCTTTTTTATTCTTTTTAATTAGATAAGATAAGTTTAATAATCCCCAGTTTTCAGTTTTAACAACCTCACCATCATTTTTTTCAACAATTTTAGAATATTTTTCTATTAGTTGCTTTAATTCACTTGGTGAAGCATCTTGCCTAGCAATAATAGTATGTTCGTATAAATTCATTTAAGTTCTTTAATAAAAAGTGAGGATATACTATTATAAAAGTTTAATTACAATAGTTAAAAAGGCAAAAATATTAGTTTTTTTTATATGTTTTCAGTAATTTTTCCAGGTCAGGGTTCTCAAATAGTAGGTATGGGAAAAGAGCTTTATGATAAATTTAATATAGTTAAAAATATGTTTAAACAAGCAGATGAGACGTTAAATTTTTCTATTTCTAAAATTATACTAGAAGGACCAAAAGAGGAACTTGATTTAACAGCCAATACACAGCCAGCAATATTTTTAATAAGCTATTCAATATTCAATGTAGTTAAAAATGAATTCAAATTAGATTTGAATAAAGCAAAATACTTTGCTGGACACTCTCTAGGAGAATATTCAGCTTTATCATGTGCTGGATATTTAGGTTTTTCAGATACTTTAAAAATATTAAGAATCAGAGGAGATGCTATGCAAAACGCTGTTCCTAAAGGGCAGGGAGGAATGGTTGCGGTATTAGGCTCAACAGTTGATGTGATTGAAAAGATTTTGATAGAACATAAAGAAACTTTAAAAGTGCAAATCGCGAATGATAATTCTGAAGGTCAAATCGTTTTGAGTGGAAAAACAGAGGATTTAGATAAGTTAATTCAAATTTTAAAGGATAATTCAATAAAAAATATCAAACTTCCAGTAAGTGCGCCATTCCACTGTGATTTGATGAATAGTGCAACGAAAATTATGTCAAAAGAATTAAATGAACTTAATTTTAAAAATGGACAAAATAAATTAATTTCAAATGTTACTGCTAACGAAATTAATGATCCAGATGAGCTTAAAAATCTCTTGATTAAACAAATAGAGAATAGAGTTAGATGGAGAGAAAGTGTGATTAACATGATAGAAAATGATGTAAATCATTTTATAGAAATTGGACCTGGGAAAGTTTTGTCAGGTTTGGTAAAAAGAATTAATAGAAATGTAAAAATTGACACAATTAACAGTCAAAGTGATATTGAAAGTCTAAAAATATGACAGATTTAAATGGTAAAAATATTATAATCACAGGTGCTTCAGGCGGAATTGGGAATTCAATAATTGAAAAATTAAATCAAGCTGGAGCTAATATTTTAGCTTCAGGTACAAGAATAGAGAAACTCGAAGAACTAAAAGAAAAGTATGAAAATATTAAAACACTAAACTTTGATATTTCTCAAAGTGGTAAAATTGAAGAATTTGTTGAAAACGCAACCAAAGAACTTGGTGGTAATTTAGATTGCATAGTTAACAATGCAGGTATTACACAAGATAATTTAGCAATCAGGATGAGTTTAGATGAATGGCAAAAAGTAATTGATATTAATTTGACATCAACTTTTTTAATCAGCAAGTCAGCAATAAAAAAAATGCTTAAAAATAAATCTGGAAAAATTGTTAACATTACATCAGTTGTTGGACATACAGGTAATCTTGGACAGGCTAATTACACTGCATCTAAAGCAGGTATAATTGCAATGTCAAAGAGTTTGGCAATAGAATATGCTAAAAAAAATATAAATATAAATTGTATTTCACCTGGTTTTATTAAAACGGCAATGACAGATAAATTAGATGATAAATTTAAAGAGGCTATAATATCAAAAATTCCTTCAGCACGTCTAGGAGAGCCTAATGATATTGCAAATGCAGTCCTTTTTTTGTGCTCAGATCAATCAAGTTATATAAATGGTGAAACCTTGCATGTTAATGGAGGCATGTATATGGCTTGACAAAATAGGTTTTTAAACTATTAAGAATTTATAACAAAAAGGATCAATATGTCAGAAGACGTTTCAAGCAAAGTAAAAAAAATTGTAGCAGATCACTTGGGTATTGATGAAGCTAAAGTAACTGAGGAATCAAGTTTTATAGATGATTTAGGGGCTGATAGTTTAGATACTGTTGAATTAGTGATGGCTTTTGAAGAAGAATTTGGATCTGAGATTTCAGATAGTGAAGCTGAGAAAATTTTAACTGTTGGAGATGCAGTTAAATTTATCGAAGGAAAAGCTAACTAGAAATTTTAATGCCATCAGAAAAAGATGGGGTAATGATAATATTATCTTCTCCCTCAGGAGCAGGTAAGACTACTCTTGTTAAAAAGTTGTCCCAAAAAGATAATTTTGAAATTTCTATATCTCATACAACAAGACAACCTCGACCTAACGAAAATCAAAACGAAGATTATTACTTTATCAATGTGTCTGAGTTTGAAAGGTTAATTAAAAATGAAGAATTTCTAGAATATGCCAAAGTTTTCAATAATTTTTATGGCACTACTAGGACACCAGTTATAGACAATCTTAACAAATCTAGAAATGTTCTTTTCGATATTGATTGGCAGGGAGCTGACCAAATTAAAAATAAAAAATTAGATTACAAATTAATTACTTTTTTTATACTTCCTCCAAGTAAAGAAGTTTTATTTGAAAGATTGTCTAAAAGACACGCAAATGATAACTTAATAGCTGAAGAAAGAATGAAACAGTTTGAAAGAGATGTCTTGCATTGGATAAACTATGATTTTGTTGTTATCAATAATGATTTAAACGAATGTTATTTAAAAATATCAAACTTAATAGATGCAGTAATTAATAATGGATCTCAAGATTATGATCCTTCTTATATAAGAAAACATGTTGAGAAACTAACCTCTTAACTTTTCATACTCACAAGCTAATTTATAATAAGTTTCTAAATCTAGATTTTGTGGTCTTAAATTTAAATTAATTTTTAACTTTTCTAAAACTTTTTGATCTCCATTAAATAGTTGATTGAAGGGTTTTTTTAACATTTTTCTTCTTTGATTAAAAAAAACTCTAGTAATTTTTTCTAAATTATTAGGATTATCAATTTTAATAAAATTTTTCTTTGGATAGAATAATAATAATGAACTGTCTATTTTTGGTTTTGGAAAAAATGCTTCAGGTTTGATGTCGCAAATTTTTTTAATATCAAGTTTCCAATTACAAATTATAGACAACCTTCCATAATTTGAAGTATCAAATTCTGCAATTATCCTATCAGCAACCTCTTTTTGAAACATTAAAACTAAACATTCAAACCAAAATTTATCTTTTAAATTAGTTATCCATTTGCTTAGAATTTCTGTAGAGATATTATATGGCAAATTTCCAAAGACTGTAACTTTTTCTTTGAAAAGCTTAGTTTCATCTATTTTTAAAATATCATCATTTATAATTGTTATTTGATTATAAAATTTATTTTCAAGATTTATCGAAAGTTGATTATCTTTTTCAACTACAAAAATTTTTTTTGGATTTTTATCTAAAATATACGATGTAAGATTACCAGTACCAGGTCCTATTTCTAAAATTGTTTTATTTAAAATATCAGTAACATTTACAATTTTTTTTAAGATATTTTTATCTATTAAAAAATTTTGACCTAAGCTTTTTTTTGCTCTAATCAATTATTATCCAAAAAATTTATTGCCTGAATTAAGCTAAAGGGATTAGAAATATTTTTTCCTAACATTTTTTCGTTTGGTCCATGGTCAGGGGATATTCTAATAAAGGGAAGACCTAATGTGATATTAATTGCGTCATATTCATACAAAGTCTTTATAGGAATTAATACTTGGTCATGATACATTCCTAAAATAATATCATATTTTTTTCTAATTTTTTTTATGAAGGCTGTATCTGCGGAAAAGGGTCCTGATATATTATATTTTTTTTTTAATTTTTTTATCACAGGTTTTATAATTTTGTCATCTTCATTAAACTTATCAATACTTTCACAGTGTGGATTTAATCCTAATACAGCAATTTTTGGTTTATATCCTAAAATTTTTTTATAAAATTCATTTAATAAAATTATTTTTTGTGAAATAGTTTTTTTATTAATTTTTTTTGAAACTTTTTTGATTGGCAGATGGGTAGTTACTGGACAAACGGAAAGTTTTTTATTGTATATTAACATGCAAGTATTCCTATGAAATTTTTTAGAAATATATTCTGTAATACCTAAGTATTTTTTTTTCAGAAAGTACTTTTTTGAAATAGGCCCATTTATAAATCTTGTAATGTTACCTTCTTTCAGAATTTGAAATGCAATTTTAAAAGACTCTTCAATAAATTTATTTGATTTATTTGATATTTTTTCAAAAGCTTTTTTTTGATTAAAATTAATATTTATCAAATTAATTGTTTTATTATTCAGTTTCTTTTCATAAAGATTTTTGTGACTCAATAACTTAATTTTTTTTTTGAATTTTAATTTTTTCATTTGCAATTTTAATATTTTTTCTGATGAAATTAAAATTAGAGGTCTTTTTATTTTGTTAGATTTTATGGTTTTAAAAAAGATTTCTAAAAAAATACTGTTTGGTTCACCGTGTAAAATTAATATTGGACTAAAGTTCATTAATTACTATATTTTTTTTTATTTTATTTAGGTAAATATTTGAGGATTGATCTAATTGTTTATTTATTTTCTGATCAACAATTTGTTTTATTGTTTCATCTAAATTAATTTCTTTATCAATCTCTCTTTTGTCTTCAATTTTTAATATTAAAAATCCACCTGGTATTACTATAGGATTAGTAAAATCTCCTATACTAGTATTATTTAATATATTTTTAATTTTAATATTTAAGACAGACTCTTTTACCCATCCTAACTTTCCACCTTTATTACTAGTTTCAGAAATACTATAGCTCAGCGCAGCTTGTGAAAAATTTTTTTCTATTATATCCTTTTTAATAGTATCTAATTTATCATTTAGATTTTCATTTTTATCTAAATTAAATAATATCTCTGAAAGTAAATATTCTATTTGTTTATTATTTTTCAACAGTTCTTGTGTAATTAAATTCTTATCAATTTTAACATTTTTTCTAAATTTTTTATAAATCATTTGATTCCATAGTATTTCTATCGTGATTTTATTTTTTACACTTTTTGGCTCAATACCTTTATTTATAAAAAAATTATCAAATTCATTAATTGAATTAATTCCTAGTTGTCCAAAATAATTCAATATAAAATTATTTAGAAGTTCATCATTTACTTCTATATCCTTAAATACTTTAGAAAGTTCAATTTTTTTAATTTTTTCTCTAACAATTGAATTCTTTGCTATTTCTATAGCTTTCTTTCTATCTAATTTTTGAAAATCTTTATTTATAATATTTAAATAATTTATTTCTGTCGCTATATCCATAGATGTAATTATTTCATTATCAACTTTAAAAAGTATTCTGTTTTCAACTGCTATAACGCTAATAGGAAATGAAATTATTATTAAACTAATTAAAATATACTTATTTAAATATTTCATTAATCTAATTTATTAATTGGTCAGCTTTATACTCATAAGTTGTTAATGGAACTAGAGATATAGTGAATAGTAAATTTTCAGATGGTTTCAAGTCACCATCAGAATAATAGGTTTTATTATATTTTATACCAGCTACCATACAATCATTTCTGTATTGATATACTAAGTCATAATACTCTGTTAAGTTAATTTTTCTGTTTCGTCTTGTATTGAATGAAAAAGAATTTTCTTCATCGTGATTATAAGTAAATGAGTTTGTAATCACATTTGTACTTCCATCAATGTTATTTTCCTCTACAAATCTAAACTGAGTGACAAATTTATCAAAAGAAAAAGTTGCATTAATATCATTGTATTCAAATGTAGAATAATCATTATCTATTGAGAAGTTATATTCTAAATTAAAGTTTTCCTTAAATTGACCCTGAAATGAACCGAATATGTTTGAATGTTTATCATTTAATGAGCTTTTTTTAGGAATAAATTTTTCTCTTTTGTCTCTAAGCACTGTAGCCAATTTAAATTGGAAATAATCATTAATTTCTTTTAAATCATTATTTTTAGTTTTACTAAAATCTATCCCTAAAGTTAAAGATCTTCCACCTTCAAAAGTGTCAGATAAACCTAATCTATTAGGTGTAAATATATTATTAATACTGACTCTATTATTCGAGTCAGAATAATTTTTCATATCACTAGGGTTAAATCTGGCAGATAATTTAGGTGTGAGTAAATTCGTATAATTCTTAGATGTCTTTATTAATGGTAAGCTAATTTCTGTGTTAAATAAACTTACCAATTCTATTTGTGGGCTTGATTTATATTTAGAACTATCTTTACCAACTGAATTTAAATTTTTGAAAATTATATTATAATTGGTTTTAAGACCTAAATTAGAGAAATAATCATTACTGTTGTATTCTAGGTCATTAGTTAAACTTGTTTCCAACTTATTAGTGTTGTTTAGATCATTTGCTCCAGAGGATCTTAAATTTAAACTTCCATTTAAATAATTTTGATCAATATACCAATCTAGCTGATAATATGGCAGAATATATTGATATCTATCACTAGGTGTCACATTAAGAGTTTCATAAGTTTCAAAACCACTTTGTAAATTATATTTTTCATGGTTTAAAAATATTTGAAATTTATTTTCTAACTTATTGAAATCTGGTCTCAGAGCAACTGAATCAGTTATATGAGATGAAAACACTTTTAAGTAAGAGTCATTTACAACTCGCTCAACCGAAAGAGATAAATCGCTTGATAAATGATTTTCGAATTCTAAATCCAAGTTATACTCTGCAAACAAGTGATATAAATTTTTTTTATTATTATCAGATGATGATTTGTAATTGTTTACATAACCAAAATCGGCAATAAAACTAGATTTTTGGTTAATTTGCCTATACTCTATTTGCGACATAAACATCTCATTATCAAAAAGAATTGGTGTAAATGTAGCATCTCTATTATCTGAGATAGCTTTAAAATAAGGGATAGTTATTGAACTACCAAGAACATTTGAATTATTAAACTCAGGTTTTAAAAGACCAGATTGGCGTTCGACCGTTGGGTCTGGATGAAAAAATTTTGGAAAATAAAGTATTGGGATGTCGTAAATATTTAGTACTGCATTTTCATAAAGCAGTTGTTTTTTTGTTCTATCATGAGTTACTTTTTCTGCCTGAATGGACCAAGGTGGACAGTTGTCAGTTTCTTTACAACTAGTGAAAATACCTTTTTTTACAATAGTGGATCTACTATCAGCAACGGCTGAAACACCCACAAGTCTTGGGTCATTTTCTGGGTTATCAAAAACATTTTTATGAATAATAGCTTTTGTATCTTTACCAAAAAATTTTTGATTTTTTAAATCAATAATTGCATTCGCAAAATAAAATTTGTCACTTTTGGGTTTATCGAAATTAGTTATAATTATAATTTCATTACCTTTAATAATTTCATTATTTATTAAATATTTAAATTTTCCGAGATGATATACTTGAGACTTATCATCTTTAATTTTGGTTTTTTTTTCTGAACTTAAATCACCTTTATCTATTAAATATGTAACATCTTCACTATACACTTCATATTTTGATTGAATTTGAGCATCTGTTTTTCCTTTTGTGATCAATTTCTCAAAATTCTTATTATAAGTAAGAAAGTTTGTTTTCATAAAAAAATCTTTAGTTTTATCCAACACTGTTACATTTTCAGATGCAGTTAAGATATTTTCTTTTTTTTGATATTTGAATTTTACAGCGGTAATAATTTTATCTGTCTCATAAATTGCTTTAGAATTTTTATTTGTAGTAATAATTTCTTCAGTTTTTTCATAAACTGCGTTATCTGAGAAAATTTGAATATTTTTAATTTTATCTATAATTTCAACGTTTCCGTTAGCTATTAAAATATTTTTATTTTTATTATAAATAAATGTATCTGAATTAATAATAATTCCATCATTAGTTGTAACAACTCCCTTTTTTAATCCTTTTACAATATTTCCCTCCTCTAGTATTTCTACTTCAGTTACGTCAAAATTGAATTGATCCTCACTAAAAGCATAGCTAGAAAAGTTTGTACTTAAAAAAATGTAAAGTAAAATTAAAAATATCTTATTTCTCATTTATATCTTTTAACATTAAACTGTTAACTAAAAATAGTAATACTAAAGGCAAAAATACAGCAGGAATTGCAGACAATTTTTCTGTGCTACCCATAACAAAAAAAAAGTTATTGATATAGTATATAATTACCGAAAAAAATAATCCTAATGAGATTTTAATAGTTGTATTATCTAATCTTTTGACCCTAAACATAAGAAGAGCAGAAAAAATAGTCATTAGTAATAAAAAAATTGGATAACTAATAAGCTTAAGCAAATGAAGATTAACATCAACTAATGAATAATTCATTTTTTTATAATTATTTCTTATTTCAATTAATTGCAATAAACCAAATGAGGAAAGATTAGAGTATAAAGTTTGTATTCTATTATAATCAAAATTAGTTGTTATGTTTAATATTTTTTCATTTTTATAATTATTATTTTCATAAATCTTAGCTTCATATATTTTCCATTCTTTATTAATTAAATCAATTTTAGGGCTTTTAATATTTTTTATAACATTATAATCAGAGTCAAATTCAGTAATAAAACTGTCTATTAAAAAATTTCCTTCAATGATAGATGAGTTAATTATATAAGTTTTTTCACCAACTTTATCTTTAATCCAAAGCCCATTTTTAGTGATTACAGCCAAATACTTACCGTCAGTAGTATATTTAGACTTAAGTTCAAGATATATATTTTTTAAATTTGATGAGAAATTATAAAAAAGGGTTGAAACAATTATAGCAGTTATTATTGATAAAACACTCACTATTGTAAGCAGACTGGTGTTTCTTAATCCAGAATATTTAAAAATCTCTAATTCATTATTATTAAATAATTTAATAAAAAATAATTGAGTTGTAATTAAAAAAATAAATGGAAACATTTCAAAAATCATAGATGGAGAATTGATAATAGATAGTAATAAAGTAAAATTTATATCAACATCTATATCTTTGAAAAATTCTAATTCACTTAATAGATTTAGAATAAAGACTAAACTTAACATAATTCCAATAACATAAAAAAATGATTTAAAAAAAGTATATGTTAAAAATTTAATATAAACTTTCATTTTTAAAAAGATTTAAAACTTAATTTTTTAAGAACAAATAAATACAAAATCACAAAACTTAAGTAAGGCAGAGAAATTATGATCATATTTTTATATATATTATCTGATATCAATCTAACTGTTGTTTCAGAAAATATTATAAAAAATAATCCAAATAAAAATGTAAATATTTTAAGCTTATAATAATTTGAATTTTCTTTTGATGATAAAATTAACAGAAATACTATTAATGAAAGCAATGGAATATAAAAAGGAATAATTAATCTTTTATAGATTTCTTTGAAAATATTTTTCAGGTTTTTTGTTGTGCAGTTTTCAATATCATTTACAGCTGTTTTTAGTTTTGAAAAATAAAGAAAATTTATACATTTATAAAGTTGTAATGAGGATAATTCTTGTGTTTTTTTATATGTCGTAGTGTTTGTTTTAAAATTATTTAAAGGAAAGTCTGATTTTGAAAAACTAAAAGTTGTAATTCCTGATGTTCCACCAGTTATTGTTTGTCCATCAAATAAAACTAGAACAGGGACTTTATTAAATTCCTTAAAAATTCCTTCTTTAGCATAAGTTATTTGAAATCCATTCTCATTTTCTTTTTTTAAATACAAATTATTCAATTTTCCATCAGCATCTTTACTTTCGCTATAAATTGTTACCCCTTTAATTGTATCATTAAATTTTTGTGGTTTAACAAAGTTTTCATAAAAATTGATATTTGAAGTTCTTAAAAAATCCCTCGCAGTATCTTGTGATTTTGGTACGGCAATTGCTGCCAACAATATTTGAATTGTCATCAAAATAAATGAGAATTTAATTATAAAGTTTGTCAATTCAATTTTGTGAACACCAAAATTCCAAAAAATTATTAATTCATTATTATTTTCATATTTTGTCGTTACATAAAATAAACTAAAAAATAAAACAAATGGAAACAGCCTAGTTATAATTTTTGGAAAATTGAGTAATGAATAATTTATGTAGACTATATAATCTCTCCCATCCTCAATCATAATATCTAAGTAATTTACTGCCTGAAATACCCAAATAATTATACTTGCGCTAAAAAGTGCTATTAAAAAAAAACTTATGTAATCTCTTAGTAATTTTCGAAATAATATTTTTTTCATTGAAATATAGTATTTTTATTCTTATATAGCACTCAACTCGTACAGATTGTATTAAATTTTATGTCAGTTCAAATTAATTATAAATCAGCCTACAAAAAAAATTCAATAAATAGCGTTTTATTTGTTGATGAAAAATACAGTATTTCTGATTTAAAAAAATTTATTTCAAACTCTGAATATTCTTTTGTTTTAGATCTATTAAAAACAAGGGATTTGAAGAAAAAAATAATTTCTTTTGATATAAATTCCAAAAGAAAAATAATATTAGTATCTCTCAAAAAAAATCTTAAAAACTCTGAAGCTGAAAATTTAGGAGCAAAATTTTATGAGCTTTATAGAGAATTAAAACACAATGAATTTATTGTAAATTCAAACTCTTTATCAAATAAAAAAAATAATATCATTGGACATTTCTTACATGGTATTAAATTAAAATCTTATAAATTTGAAAAATATAGAACAAAAAAAAATAAAAATAAAATATCTGTTGTAGTAATTGGAAAAAATATTCCAAATATTAAAAATCAATTAAAATTCAATGCTATAGAAGAAGGTACTTTTTATGCAAGAGATTTAGTATCTGAACCAGGAAATATTTTGCATCCTGATGAATATGCAAAAAGGATAAGTTCTTTGAAAAAATTTGGATTAAAAATAAATACTTATGATGAGAAGAAGTTAAAAAAATTAGGAATGAATACTTTACTTGGCGTTGGTCAAGGAAGCATAAGAGGATCTTACCTTGTTACTATAGAATGGAATGGAGTAAAAGATAAATCAAAACCGTTGGCTTTTGTTGGGAAAGGAGTTTGTTTTGATACAGGAGGCATATCTTTAAAACCTGCAAAATTTATGGAGGATATGACTTATGACATGGCTGGCTCTGCAGTAGTTGTAGGATTAATGAAAAGTTTGGCTCTTAGAAAAGCAAAAATAAATGCTGTTGGTGTCGTTGGACTTGTTGAAAATATGCCAGGAGGTAATGCTCAAAGACCGGGGGACATAGTTAAGTCTTACAGTGGAAAGACAGTTGAAATTTTAAATACTGATGCAGAAGGCAGACTAGTACTAGCAGACGCATTGACTTACACAGAAGAAAAATTTAAACCAAAATTCATAGTAGATTTGGCAACATTAACAGGTGCAATAATTGTTTCATTAGGATCAGAGTATGCAGGTTTATTTTCTAACGATGACAAATTATCTAAGCAACTGATCGATTCA
Organism: uncultured Pelagibacteraceae bacterium; assembly: GCA_902555665.1. Taxonomy (GTDB): domain Bacteria; phylum Pseudomonadota; class Alphaproteobacteria; order Pelagibacterales; family Pelagibacteraceae; genus Pelagibacter. The sequence goes on along the minus strand of CACDTF010000010.1, from coordinate 14,776 downwards.
GGTGAACAAGTCGAAGAAAAGTTATGGAGAATGCCACTAAATAAAAATTTTGATAAATTAATAGATTCTAAAAATGCAGACATGCAAAATATAAACTATGTAGGTGGCGCAGGATCTACAACAGCTGCTCAATTTTTGCAAAGATTTATAATAAACAAAACACCTTGGGCACATCTTGATATAGCTGGAATGGCATTTTCTAAATATGGAGGAGCATTAAATTCAGGTGGAGCAACAGGATATGGAGTAAGATTATTAAACAAATTAATAGAGGATCATTATGAGTAATTTAGAGCAAACTTTATCAATTATTAAACCAGATGCAGTAGAAAGAAATCTTGAGAATGAAATTAAAGAAATTTTTAAGAATAATGGTTTTTCAATTTTAAAAGAAAAAAAGATTCAAATTGAAAAATCAGAAGCTGAAAAATTTTATAAAGTTCACGAAACAAAGCCATTTTATAACGACTTATGCGCTTATCTATCATCAGGTCCAATTGTTGTTATGGTTCTTGAAAAAGAAAACGCAGTTTTAGGCAATAGAGAATTAATGGGTGCTACAAATCCAAAAGATGCAGAAGAAGGCACTATTAGAAAAAAATACGGGATTTCAATAGACAAAAACTCTGTCCATGGATCTGATAGTGTTGAAAACGCTAAAATTGAAATAGATTTTTTCTTTAAAGATTAAAAACTTTTAATATAGCTTTTGGGTACAGTTTATGCTCTTGAACTAAAATTTTTTTAGCAAGAGAGTACTCTGTATCTTTTTTTGAAATTTTTACTTTCTTTTGTATAATAATCTTTCCTGAGTCTAATCTAGCATTTACAAAATGAACAGTGCATCCTGAGTATTTTTCTTTATTATTTAATACTCTTTGGTGAGTATTTAATCCTTTATATTTAGGCAGTAAAGAGGGGTGTATATTTAAAATTTTTCCTTTAAATTTTTTTATAAAATTTTTTGACAGAATTTTCATAAATCCAGCTAGACAAATCATTTCAATATTATTTTTTTTTAAGATAGAGAGTAGATTATTTTCACTTAATTTTTTGTTTTTAAAATTTAAAATTTTTTTTTTAATTTTAAATTTTTTGGCATAATTTAAACCCTTTGCCTTAGAGTTATTTGAAACAATAAAGTTAATTGATATAGGAGATAATTTAGTTCTAGAAAATTTAATTAAAGATTTTAAATTACTGCCTGTCCCTGAAATAAATACAGCCGTTCTAATTCTATTGATGCCAGTTGATAGAACCATTTAACTTAACTTTGTTTTTACCATTTAAAATTTTTCCAATAACATATGGTTTGTATTCTTTTGAAAAAAATTTACTTATTTTTTTTAAATTTTTACTTTCAACAACAAGACAAAAACCAACTCCACAATTAAATGTTTTAAGCATTTCTTTATTAGAAATTCCATTATTTTTAAGCCAATTAAATATTTTAGAAGTTTTAATTTTATCTAAACTTATATGTGCAGAGAGCTTATCAGGTATAATTCTTTTAATATTATCAGACAAACCTCCCCCAGTTATATTTGCACAGCCATTTATTAGGTTGTTGTTTGTCAAATTCATTATTTCTTTAACATATATTTTGGTTGGTTTTAGAAGCTCAGATTTTAAAAATTTATTTTTTTTAATATTTATCTTTTTTTGTTTTAATAAATATCTTACTAGAGAATAACCATTAGAATGTAAACCACTGGAAGGGATCGCAATTACAAGATTATTTTTTTTTATTTTATTTTTATTTAAAATTTTACTTTTTCCAACAACTCCTACAGCAAAACCTGCAATATCAAATTTCCCTTTTTCATAGGTACCAGGCATTTCAGCAGTTTCCCCACCTACAAGCTCACATTCTGATTGATAACAACCTTTTTTAATTCCATTAATTATTGCTTTAAGTTTTTTTAGATCAATCTTATTTATAGATATATAATCTAAAAAGAGCAAAGGCTTAGCCCCTTGAACGATTAAATCATTTACACTCATAGCAACTAAGTCAATTCCAATTGTATCAAATTTATTTAAGGTATTAGCAATTTCAATTTTAGTTCCCACACCATCGGTACACGCTACGATTTTGGGTTTTTTAATGCTATTTGGTATGTTTGTAATTGAACCAAAGCCCCCTATATTAGAAAACTTTTTTTTGCCTCTTTTTTTTGTTGAAACTGTAGAAATGAAATTAACAAATTTGTCAGCAGCTTTGATGTTAACTCCACTTTTTTTATAGGTAAATTTTTTTTTATTCATTAATATGTTTTATGAAATTTATTTCTCAACTTTGTAAATTAAGGCTTTTATATATATTTTTTTTCTTTCTTGCTTTAATAAATATTTTCTTTTCCACAGAAAAAAGTCATGCAAAGACATTTTCTATAAATGATATTGAAATATCAACTCCTTTTGAAATAAATTTTAATAAAAATGAAATTATCAATGAAGGGTTTGTTGAGGCATTTAATGAACTGATTTTTTCAATTCTCCAAAGCAAAGATCAATTAAAATTAAAAAATACCTCAATTAATCAAATAAAGGGAATGATTGAAACTTTCTCCATTAAGGAAGAAAAGTTTATTGATGAGATTTATTATCTCACTCTAGACGTTTCATTTAATAAAAAGAATATTTTTGATTTATTAGAGTCAAAAAATATATTTCCATCTTTACCTGTAAAAAAAGATTTCTTATTTATTCCTGTTTTTGTTGATCAAAATAAAAATCAAGTTTCAATGTTCACTGAGAATAAGTTATTTTCAAGCTGGAATTTAAATAACAAAAAATACAATCTTTTAAATTATATTTTACCTACACAAGATCTTGATGATTTTAGTTTAATAAAAAGAAATATTAATAATTTAGAAACTTATGACTTCAAAGAAATTATAAATAAGTACAATATAAATGATCACATAATTATGATTGTGTTTAAAGATAATAATAAAATAAGAGTATTTAATAAAATTTTTTTTAGTCAAAAAAACAATTTAAAAAATTTAAATTATACTGAAGTTAATTTTAATGATGAAGAACAGATGTTTAAATTTATTGATGATTTAAAATTAGTTTATGAAGATTTTTGGAAATCACAAAATCTAATAAATACTTCGGTAAAACTATCTTTAAATATTTCTATAGATAATTCTAACAATATAAAAATTAATAAATTTGAAAAAATTTTATCTGATATGGATTTGATATATAATTTTTCTATTTATAAATTCGATAATAAAAAAAATTATTATAAAGTTATTTTTAATGGAACACCTGATAAATTTTTAGAAGTCATGAGTTATCAAAACTACGATTTTGAAATTAAAAATAAAATTTGGATCTTAAATGACAAATCTTAATCAGCAAATACTTAAATTTGATTATGAGCAAAATTTTAAAGATCAGGATTTTTATGTTTCAAATAGCAACGAACATTGTTTTAGTCTTTTAAATAGTTGGCCAAAATGGGATAAAAATTTTATAAACTTAATAGGTGAAAAGTTTTCAGGAAAAAGTCATTTAATAAATATATTTTTAGAAAAGCATAGAGGAATTAAAATTAATGGAGAAGATATTAACAATGATTTTCTTCAAAAAATTAAAATATATGAAAATATTGTTGTTGAAGATTTAACCGAAAAAATTAATGAAAATTTATTATTTACACTTATTAATATAATAGATCAGGATAATAAGTATTTAATAGTAACCTCAACAATACCAATAGTTAATTTTAAATTTAAATTAAATGACCTTAAATCAAGATCTACTAATTTTATATTATCTCAAATTGAAAAACCTGGTGATGATTTGATTTATGCATTAATATTAAAAAATCTTTCTGATCGTCAAATATCAATAGACCAAAAACTTATTGAATTTATAATTAAGAGAATTGATAGAACTTATAGCAAAATTTCTGATTTCATATATAAAATCGACGAAATTAGTTTAAAAAGAAAGAAACCGATTGATTTTAAAATAATTAAAGAAGCACTAGAGGATTGATTGAATAAGTATAGAACACATAAGTGTAACGAATTAAGAAAAGAGGATGTAGATAAAATAATTTATCTTTCAGGTTGGATAAATAAAAAAAGAGACCATGGGAATTTACTATTTATTGATTTGAGAGATAATTATGGAATTACCCAATGCATAATTGATAAAGATAATAAATATTTTTCTGATTTAGAAAAAATGCAATTAGAAACAGTAATTAAAGTTAAGGGGAAAGTTGTTAATAGATCTAAAGAAACAATTAATTCTGAAATTAATACAGGTGAAATCGAGGTTGTTATTGATAAACACGAAGTTTTGGGTACTTGTAAAGAGTTACCTATGCCTGTCTTTAGCGATCAAGAATATGCTGAAGAAATAAGATTAAAATATAGATTCTTAGATTTAAGAAGAAAAAAAATTCATGAAAATATTATTTTAAGATCTAAGGTTATTTCACACATCCGTAATGAAATGACTAAATTAGGTTTTTTAGAATTTCAAACACCAATTTTAACTTCATCTAGTCCAGAGGGTGCTAGAGATTTTTTAGTACCTAGTCGTTTAAATCCAGGAAAGTTTTATGCATTACCTCAAGCTCCTCAACAATTTAAACAATTAATAATGGTTTCAGGTTTTGATAGATATTTTCAAATAGCTCCTTGTTTTAGAGATGAAGATGCAAGAGCAGACAGAAGTCCTGGTGAGTTCTACCAATTAGATTTAGAAATGTCATTTGTTGAGCAGGAAGATGTATTTAATGTGGTTGAAAAACTGATGGTTAATACATTTAAAAACTTTTCTACCAAAAAACTGTTGTTTGATAAATTTCCAAAGATTTCATACAAGGAAGCAATGCTTAAATATGGAACTGATAAACCAGATTTAAGAAATCCGCTAATTATAAATGATATAACTGAAATTTTTACAAGAGAAGATGTTTCATTTGAAATTTTAAAAAAATTAGTAAAATCTGGATCTAAAGTAAGATGTATTATTACAAAAAATACAAAAGATAAGCCAAGAAGTTTTTTCGATAATATTGATAAATGGGCAAAAGAAGAAGGCGCTTCTGGTTTAGCTTATTTTACTTTTGAAAAAGATAAAGATATTTCAGCAAAAGGCCCTATAGGAAAATTCTTTTCTAAAGATGCATTGGCTGAAATTATGAAAAAAACAAACTGCGAAATAGGGGATAGTATTTTCATGGCTTGTGGAAAACAAGAAGAGTTAGAAAAAATTACTGCACTAGCAAGAGATAAAATCGCAAAAGATCTAGATTTAATTGACGAAAATGTTTTCGCATTTTGCTGGATTGTAGACTATCCAATGTTTGAAAAAGATGAAACTACAAACAAGATAGAATTTAGTCATAATCCATTTTCAATGCCTCAAGGTGATTTAAGTGAAAAAGATTTTGAAAACCCATTAGATATACTTGCCTATCAATACGACATAGTTTGTAATGGCATAGAATTATCTTCAGGAGCAATTAGAAATCATAAACCAGAACTTATGTATAAACTTTTTTCGATTGCAGGATATGATAAAAATCAAGTAGATGAAAAATTTAGTGGTATGATTAATGCACTTAGTTATGGCGCACCTCCACACGGAGGAATAGCACCTGGTATTGATAGAATCGTAATGTTACTAGCTAATGAGAAAAATATTAGGGAAGTTACTATGTTTCCAATGAACCAAAACGCACAAGATTTGATGATGAATGCACCATCTGAGGTAAATCCAGATCAATTGAAAGAATTAAATTTAGCTTTAAAAATTAAAAAATAACTTATTTTTTACCTTTTAAACTTATTTTTACATCTGAAAGATCAACTAAATTTTTTTTATAGTTGTTTCTAACAAATCCTTTGCTGGTAATATCTTTAACAATCTTTAGTAATTGATTTTGATCCTCAGAGCTTTGATCTTCTACATTAACGGTATCACTTCCTCCAATAGCTGGAGTATGGGCTAGATCTTCTCTATTTTGATAAGAAATAGCTAATTCTCTGAAAATATAATCCAAAATTGATGTAGCACTTAAAATTCTATCATTACCATGAACTTTGCCTGATGGTTCAAATTTTGTGCCAACAAATGCACTTATAAACTCATCTAACGGAACACCGTATTGAAGGCCTAAAGAAATAGCAATTGCAAAGTTATTCATTAAGGCTTTAACAAGTTCACCCTCTTTACTTGTATCAATAAATATTTCTCCAATTTTTCCGTCTTCATATTCTCCAGTGTGTAGGTAAACTTTGTGGTCACCAATTGTAGCTTTTTGAATATATCCTTTTCTTCTGTCAGGCATGCTAAACCTTTTACCTGACTTCTCGTTAGCTGCGTTTATATTTGTTGTTATACTTTCTTTATTTATAGGGTTTTTTTTATCCGTTTCGGTAACTACATCCACTTTGTTGTTTTCAATGACTTTATTGTTTTTAGGATCTAGACTTTTTGTTTTTCTGTTATCAAGTTTTACGTCTAATACCTCAAATTTACCATCATCTCTTTTTTCTAAATTTTTTAACTCTGCCTCATTAATATCATCTAAATAATGATTTACTTTAAAGGTACAGGTATAATAAGTTTCAACTAAATACTTTGCCATTTGACCTCTATTTAAATTTTAATTTGAATAATGAATCAATTAATTTATATACATATTCATATTTTAGTCTAATTTAAATTTTACAATTTTTAATTGAATAAATAAAAAAAAATTATGTTGACACTTTTAAGAAAAATTTTCACTTGGTGGAATCAAGATACTTTTGGAACAAGACTAAAAACTATTTTTTTTGGAAAATTAGTTGGTACTGATGAGCTAGGTAATAAATACTATGAGAGTAAAAACGGAAAAAGATGGGTTATCTATTCAAACACAATTGACGCATCAAAAATTCCTGTTGAATGGTTTTCTTGGATACATTTTACACCTAATAAAATTGAGAAAAAACACATATTAGAAAAATACGAATGGCAAAAACCCCATCAAGAAAATTTAACTGGAACTGACTCGGCATATTATCCCAATAAAAATAAAGATGGTGTTAAAAAGAAATACTCAAGTTGGAAAGAATAATTTAAAATTAATTTTTTTGGTTTTTTTATTTTATTTTTGTTTAGTTTTTAATTCAAACTCAAAAAGTAATTTAGAGGGAGTTTTTACTGAAATAAAAATTTTGGACAAAATAAGTTCCAAAAATACTTTGGTAAAATTAGAAAATGGAAAATTAAAAAAATTTAAAGATCTAGAAATAAAAAGCATTAAATGTAAAAATTCCGAATTTGATGATAATCCAGAGATAACAGCCTATATTCAAGTTAAAGACTTAACAAATAAAAATAATGATGAAGTTTTTGTTTTTAATGGTTGGATGTTTTCATCTAGCCCATCAATTACACCTTTTGATCATCCTGTTTACGATGTTTGGCTTGTGAGATGCTATTAAACAATTGAATCTTTATCTAGCCAACTAACATTGAAATCTGAATTAATAAATTTTTTATGATTAAGTAATTTTTTATGTAGAGGAATTGTTGTAGTTATTCCTTCAATTACAAATTCATCCAAAGATCTATTCATTCTTTGAATTGCTTCTAATCTGTTTCTTCCATGACAAATTAACTTACAAACCATACTGTCGTAATAGGGTGTTACCTTATATCCTTGAAATATTGCGCCATCTACTCTTGTTCTAAAACCAGATGGTTGATGACACATAGTAATAATACCAGGCGAAGGCTGAAAATTTTTACTAGCATCCTCAGCATTTATTCTGCATTCAATTGCATGTCCTCTAGGATTTATATCACTTTGTTTCAAAGCTGTTTCTCCTGAAAAAGCAATCCAAATTTGTTCTTTGATTATATCGATACCTGTAACCATTTCTGTTACCGGATGTTCAACTTGGACTCTTGTATTCATTTCAAGGAAATAAAATTTCCCATCTTCATATATAAACTCAACTGTTCCAGCTCCCATATAACCTATTTTAGCTACCATTTTTACTGTTCTTTCAAATAAATCTTTTCTTATTTCATCATTTAAAACTGGACTTGGTGTTTCCTCTATCAGTTTTTGATGTCTTCTTTGAATTGAACAATCTCTTTCATGAAGGTGAACAGCTCTATTTTTTCCAGCTAATATTTGAACCTCAATATGTCTTGGATTTTGAAAAAATTTTTCAATATAGACTTCATCATTACCAAAGTATTTTTGTGCTTCAGATTTAGCGGTTGAAAACAATGTTTCAAATTCTTCTTCCTTATAAACTATTTTCATACCTTTGCCTCCACCTCCACCTGAGGCCTTAATTAAAACAGGAAAACCAATTTTTTTACAAAGTTCTTTTGCTTCAGAAACATCTTTTACACCGCCTTCAGAACCTTCAATAACAGGTAATCCATTTTCTTTAGCTATTCTTTTTGCTTGGATTTTGTCACCCATCATTTCAATATGTTTTGATGAGGCTCCTATAAAAGTAATCTTATTCTCCTCTAAAATTTTTGCGAAGTTTGCATTTTCAGAAAGAAAGCCATATCCGGGATGTACTGCGTCAGCATTAGTAAGCTCTATAGCTGACATTAAAGCAGGAATATTTAAATAACTATTTGCTGGTTGATGAGAACCAATACACACGCTTTCATCAGCCATTCTTACATGCATACTTTCTCTATCCACATCTGAATGAACGGCTACTGTAGATATTCCCCATTCTTTACATGCTCTAATAATTCTAACTGCAATTTCCCCACGGTTTGCAATTAAAATTTTTTTAAACATTATTTATTCTAGGATAATAATTGTTTGGCCAAATTCAACAGGTTGACCGTCTTCAACACAAATTTCTTTTACTACACCATCTGCTGTTGAAGGAACATGATTCATGGTTTTCATTGCCTCAACAATCATTATTGTATCACCTTTTTTAATTTTTTTTCCAATCTCAACAAATTTTTTTGCACCTGGTTCTGGAGCATGATAGGCAGTTCCAATTATAGGTGAAGTAATTTCAGTTCCTGATTTAATATTTTGAGTTTGAGTAGGTGCTGAACTTGATAGAGGAGATGAGGACGAAGTAACTTGAGGTTGATTACTTATTGAAACATTATTTTTTGATACTTTAATTTTTGTATCCTTTTCAGTTATCTCTATTTCAGTAAGATTAAATTCTTTTAAATAATCACTTAATTCTTTAATTATTTTTTTATCTATTTTCATTATGCAAAGTCTTTTGTAATGAAATTATGGCCAAAATATATCCTTCAGCACCTAATCCAAAAATTCCTCCAGTTACCACATCACTTATAAGTGATTTATGTCTAAATTCTTCTCTTTTATAAATATTAGATAAATGTAGCTCGATTATTGGTTTTTTAAATAAATCTAGAGCATCTCTTATAGCTACAGAGGTATGAGTAAATGCAGCAGCATTTATAATCATTCCATCAAATTTTTTCCTAGCATCTTGAATAATGTTAACAAGGTCTCCTTCAACATTAGATTGAGCAAATTCAACATCAATACCAATTTCTTTTGCTTTTTTGGAACAATTTTCTTTAAGTTGGTCATATGTAGTTGATCCATATTGTGATTGTTCTCTTTCTCCTAATAGATTAAGATTTGGGCCGTTAATAATAATTATTTTATTATTCATTCAGCACTTATATACGATGAAAAAAATAAAAAAAATAAAAATCAAAATAAATGGTAAAATCAAATCTATAATTCAAGATTCTAATCTCTCTATGGTGTTAAAAAATCTAAAAATACCATTAAATAAAGTAGCAATTGAGCTTAATGAGGAAATAATAGATAAAAAAAAAATTAATAAAATAAAATTAAATAAAAATGATAAAATTGAAATAGTTCATTTTATTGGAGGTGGTTAATTTGAAAAAAGATAGTCTAATTATTGCAGGTAAAAAATTTAATTCCAGATTAATTGTTGGAACGGGAAAATATAAAAGTATGTCTGAGTGTGCAAAAGCAATTAAACTTTCAGGAGCGGATATAGTCACAGTCGCTGTAAGAAGGGTTAATATTTCAGATAAAAAAAAGCCTTTGCTCATGGATTATATTGATCCAAAAAAAATTACTTATTTACCTAATACTGCTGGATGTTTTAATTCAAAAGAAGCTTTGCGAACTTTAAGACTAGCTAGAGAGATAGGTGGGTGGAAATTAGTTAAATTAGAAGTTTTGGGAGATAAAAAAAACTTATTTCCTGAAATGATTGAAACTTTAAAATCAACAGAAGTTTTAGCTAAAGAGGGATTTAGAGTAATGGTATATTGTAACGATGATCCTTTAATGGCTAAGCGTCTGGAAAATTCAGGAGCTGATGCAATTATGCCTTTAGCTGCGCCAATAGGATCAGGCTTAGGAATACAAAACAAAATCAATATTCAAATCATCAGAAAACAAACCAAACTTCCTTTAATTATAGATGCTGGATTAGGACAGGCTTCTGATGCAACAATTGCAATGGAGCTAGGATGCGATGGAGTACTTGTTAACACTGCAATAGCAAAAGCAAAAAATCCTTTTGAAATGGCTCTTGCATTTAAAAATGCAGTCATTTCTGGAAGACAATCTTATAAATCTGGAAGAATAGATAAAATTTTAATGGGTAATCCATCCTCTCCATCAAAAGGAATTATTTAGTTTTTTTATAATATCTCTTTTTTTTATAAATTTTTTTAATTATTTTTTTATTTTCTTTCTTTTCAGAAAATTTATTTTCTTTACTTTGAATATCTAGATTTTTTAATTTTTCAAAATACTCAACTAACTCAATTGTCTTTTTAGATTTATTTTGAAAATTTATTATATATTCAGGTATTATCAATGAGTTGTCACTTATAATATCAATTGTCATTTTATTTTTTTTTTCAAAATAAGTTAGATCATTTACAAAATTTTCTTTTAGAAAATCAGAAATCTTATCGCAAACCTTTAATTCAACAAATTTTGCTTTATTAATTATTGCTTTAAGTTCTACAATTTTCAGAATTTTTTGTGCAAAAGACTCATCTGTTAAAGTAACTTTCCACTTAATTGCACTCTCTCTCAATCTTTGCCTAGACATTTCCAGAAGACCAAAGTTGCTTATTCTACCTATTTGAATCCTTGCTCTATCAGTTCGGCATTTTTCTTTCAGTTTTCGCTCTACTAATCTTCTATTTCCATAGCTTAGCATATCAATAAAATCAATAATGATGAGACCAGATAAATCTCTTATTTTAATTTGTCTTGCAATTTCCTCAGCTGCTTCAATATTTGTATCAAGGGCCGTACTCTCTACATTTTTGCCTTTGATTGAGCTCCCTGAATTGATATCAATAGAAACTAGAGCCTCAGTAGGGTTTATTACCAGATAGCCACCAGATTTAAGTTTAATTTCTGAGTCAAAAATTTGATTTAATTTTTGTTCTATATTTTCTTGAATAAACAAAGGAACTTTACCTCTATATTTTTTTATTTTTTTTAAGCTTGATGGCATCATTGTTTTCATAAATGATTGAGCTTTTTTATAACCCTCATTTCCTTCAACAATTATATTTTTAGTATCTTCATCAAACATATCTCTTAAAGTTCTTTTGATTATTTCGCTTTCTTGATGGATTAATGATGGAGCAATTGAATTGATTGCATTTTCTTTTATTTGACCCCAAGTATTAATTAAAGTTGTTAAATCATTATTTATTTCATTCTTTGTTTTATTGCTTCCAGCTGTTCTAACAATCAAACCCATCTCTCGCGGTATTTCTATTTCATTTAATATAGTCCTTATTTTTTTTCTTTCTGATGGATTGAATATTTTTCTTGATATACCACCACCTTTAGGAGTGTTCGGCATTAATACTATATATTTTCCTGCTATAGAAATAAAAGTGCTAAGCGCTGCACCTTTTTGACCTCTTTCATCTTTTAAAACCTGAACAAGGATTACCTGGTTAGGTTTTATAACCTCTTGAATTTTATACTTTTTAAATTTAAACTTAGATTCTTTCTTTTTTTCATTTGGCTCATTTAAATTTTCTTCATCTTTATGAGTTTCAATTTCTTTTTCAATAGGATCATCTAGTTCTAATTTACCCTCTGCAATGTTTTCATTTTCTTTGGCTTCCACCTCTTTTGAGAGTTCTTCTCTAGCTTTTTCTTCTTCTTTTTTAATTTTTTCTAAATCAGCTTTAGGTATTTGATAATAATCGGATTGAATATCATTAAACGATAGAAATCCATGCCTTTCTCTTCCAAAATCAATGAAAGCAGCCTGTAAAGAAGGTTCTATTCTACTTACTCTACCTAGATAAATGTTATTTTTTATTAAGTTGTTCTTAATTCCTTCGTATTCGTAGTCTTCAATATTTTCCCCTGATTTAAGCACAACTCTAGTTTCATTTGGATGCGAAGCATCAATGTATAAATTTTTTTCCATAATTTTTTGATTGTTGTATTCATTTATAATAATGTTTATTTAAAATTTTGTTCAATTCATTTGCCATATCTTTAACAAATTCCAAGATATAATGGAATTAAAATGAATAAATTTTTAAAAAATATCTTTATTTTACTGTCATCTCTTATTCTTTTATCAGGTGTTTTGATTATAAGTATATTATGGTCATATTCTAATGACTTGCCTGATTATAAATTTTTAAAAAATTTTAAACCCTCAGTTTCAAGCAAAGTTTACTCTGGTAATGGTGATTTGGTAGCAGATTTTTCAAAAGAAAAAAGAATATTTGTTCCATTTAATTCAATACCAAAAAATGTAATTAACGCTTTTTTATCTGCTGAAGATAAAAATTTTTTTAAACATCCAGGTGTTGATGCTAAAGGTGTTATTAGAGCTGTAATAAATAATATTTCAAATATTTTATCATCTAAAAGGTTGGAAGGGGCATCTACAATTACCCAACAGGTTGCAAAAAACTTTTTACTAACAAATGAAGTAAGTTTAAATAGGAAAATTAAGGAAGCAATTCTAGCCTTTAGAATAGAGAGAGTTTTATCTAAAGAAAGAATTCTAGAACTTTATCTGAACCAAATTTATCTAGGAAGTGGAGCATATGGTGTAGCTGCCGCAAGCTTAGAATATTTTGATAAATCTATTAAAGATTTAAATTACTCAGAAGCTGCTTTGTTAGCGGCTTTGCCAAAAGCACCTAGTAGATATAATCCTTATAGAGATCCAGATGTAGCAAAATTTAGAAGAAATTTAGTTTTAAAAAATTTATTAGAAAACAATTATTTAAAATTAGAATGGTATGAAAAACTAACAAATAAGGAAATAGCTTTAAAAAAAAATAAAAAAATCTATTTAGAAGATGCTCAGTATTTTATTGAAGATGTGAGAAAGAGTGTAATTGAAACTTTGAGCTATGATAAAGTTTACAAACAAGGCTTTAATATAAATACCCCTATAGATTTAAATTTACAAACAATTGCTACAAAATCTCTACGAGACGGTCTGATAGAATATGATAAAAGAAAGGGATGGAGAGGACCACTTACTAATAAGGTTTATAATTCAGAATGGAAAAAAAATTTAGAAAAATATAAATTAGAAAATTCAATTAATTGGAAATTAGCAATAGTTAAAAAAATAAATAAATTTTCAGTAGAAATAGAAACAGAAGATAATATCAAAGGTGTTATAGAATATCAGAGTATTTCTTGGACAAAGAAAGAATTTAATAAGTTATTAAAACCTGGTGATGTTATTTATGTTAAAAAAATTAATGGAAATATTTTTAATTTAAAACAATTACCTAAGGTGAATGGAGGAATTGTTGTGATGGACCCATTTACTGGAAGAGTTTTAGCATTAAGTGGCGGATTTAGTTTTAAGCAAAGTGAGTTTAACAGAGCAACTCAGGCTAAAAGACAGCCTGGATCAGCTTTTAAACCATTTATTTATGCATTAGCTTTAGAGAATAAATTTACACCGACCTCATTGGTATTAGATGCACCAATAGTGTTAGATCAAGGAGATGATTTAAAAATGTGGAAACCAGAAAATTATGGAAAAAAATTTTATGGACCTTCAACTTTAAGAGTTGGTTTGGAGAAATCTAGAAATTTAATGACAGTAAGAATAGCCCAAAATCTTGGTATGGAGAAAATAGTTGATTTTTCCAAAGCATTAAAAATTTATGACAATCCAGAGGAGCTTTTATCCATATCTTTGGGATCTGCAGAAACTACTTTATTAAAACTTACGTCTGCCTATTCAGTTTTTGTTAATGGAGGAAAACTTGTTGAACCAATACTTATAGATAGAATTCAAGACAGTGAAGGAAACACTATTTTTAACAACGATAGAAGAAAATGTATTAATTGTGATCAAATTTCTTATTTAACTAGCGATTATCCACAAATTAAAAACAACTATGCACAAATTTTTTCTCCAGAAACAGCTTTTCAAATGACATCAATATTAGAAGGAGTTGTTAAAAGGGGTACAGCTAAAAAACTAAAAGACTTAAATTTAAATATTGCAGGTAAAACTGGAACGACAAATAATAATACAGATACGTGGTTTATAGGTTTTACCTCTAATTTACTAGTAGGAGTTTATGTTGGCTCTGATAATCCTGTTCCATTAGGAAAATATGAAACAGGATCTAAAACTGCTTTGCCAATATTCAAAAGTTTTATAAGTGATTCTGTTAACAAATATGACGCAAGACCATTTAAGGCAGCTAAAGGAACAGTGATGATGGTTGTTGACCCTTTAACAGG
>CACDTF010000009.1 GCA_902555665.1 uncultured Pelagibacteraceae bacterium | reverse complement strand
AATAAATTATAGTTTCGCAAAATTAATTTCTGATGATGGATTTGAATTAATTTATAATATATCGCCTAATAAAAAAATTTATTTTGATAATTTAAAAATTATATATCCAAATGATATAGATCAATCAAATTACACAACTTTATCTCAAGTTTTAAAAGATTTAAAAGGAAAACCCTATTCTTTAAATGCAGTGAGAAAAATTCTAGATGAAATAGATTTAATCACAGTTAACGAAGAATATAAATCAATAAAAGCTACTTTAGAGGAAAAAATTGTTTCAAATAAATTAAATATTAATTTTATAATTGAGGAGACAGAGAAAAAATTTGTTGAAAGAATAAATATATTTGGGAATAATATAACAAGAGAGAGTGTAATTAGAAACCAGCTTGTGATAGATGAAGGTGACCCATATAATGAATTATTAGCAAAAAAATCAGAGAATAATCTTAAAAGTCTTAATTTTTTTAAAGATATAAAAACAGAAATTTTTGACGGAGAAAACAAAGATTCAAAAATCATAAATATTTATGTGGAAGAAAAACCTACAGGTGAAATTTTTGCAGGTGCTGGAGCAGGTACTAATGGTGGTACTGCGATGTTTGGAGTAAAAGAAAATAATTATCTTGGAAAAGGTTTATCAGTAGATGCAAATGCAACTATTTCAGCAGAAACCTTCAAAGGTCTTTTTAGTGTAACAAATCCAAACTTTAAAAATTCAGATAAAACAGTTTTTGGTTCACTACAAGCCACTGAAACTGATCAACTTGCAAATTTTGGATATAAAACAAATAAAACTGGATTTAAATTAGGAACAAACTTTGAATATTTAAGAGATTTAAATTTTGGTATTTCTACAAGCTCTTTTTATGAGAAGATTGAAACAGACTCTACAGCATCTACGAGACAAAAATCACAAGAGGGTGATTATTGGGATACATTTGTAAATATTGATTTTAATTATGATAAAAGAAATCAAAAATATAAACCAACAGATGGTTATATTTCTAATTATGCTATTGAAATTCCAACGATAAGCAAAACTAATACACTGACTAATAGCTATAATTATAAAGTTTATAGTGAATTATATAACAATAATGTTACTTCATTTTCATTTTATTTAAAAAGCGCAACATCACTTTCAGGTGATGATGTTAAACTTTCTGAAAGACTCACAATTCCATCAAGAAGATTAAAAGGTTTTGAATATGGAAAAGTTGGACCAAAAGATGGAAATGATTTTATTGGAGGAAATTATGTTTCATCAATAAATATAAGTTCAACATTACCTCATGTTTTTCCAAATTTACAAAATTTAGATGTATCAGTATTTTTAGATGCGGCTAATGTTTGGGGTGTCGATTACGACTCTTCCTTAAGTGATAGCAGCAAACTAAGAAGTTCATTTGGTTTGGGTGTTGAGTGGTTTACACCGGTAGGACCTTTGACATTTTCAGTTTCAGAGGTAATTTCTAAAGATGTAAATGATATTGAGGAAAGTTTTAGATTTAATATTGGTACAACTTTTTAATGATGAATAAATATATTTATTTAGTTGTAATCATAATTTCATTTTTTCAAATAAATATTGTTAAGAGTAACGAAAATGTAGCGTTCATAGATCTAGACTATGTAATCCAAAATACCAACATAGGAAAAGAAGTTTTAAATAATATTAGCAATCTTGACAAAAAAAATATCGAAACTTTAAAAAAAAAAAATAAAGAAATAAAAGATAAAGATTTAGAATTGAAAAATAAGAAAAATATAATTTCTGAAGAAACATTCAAAAAAGAAGTAAAAATTTTAAAAGATAAATTAAACATCTATACAAATGAAAAAAATATTATGGTCCAAAATTTTAATAAGTTTAAAAAAGATGAAATAGATAAGGTTTTTAAAAAAATAGGACCAATTGTAAGTAGCTATATGGAAGCAAATTCAATTAATATTGTGTTTGATACTAAAAATATGTTTATGGGTAATTCCAAATCAGATATCACTAAGGAAATAATTGTTGAAATTAATAAAGTCTACAAATAATCATGAAATTAAATAAACAAGAAATCACTCAACTATTACCCCATAGAGAGCCAATGCTTTTAATTGATGAATTGCGTGATATAAAAAAATTATCATCTGCAACAGGTATTGTTAATGTAAAAAAAAATAGTTTTTTTGTACAAGGTCATTTTCCAAATAATCCAGTAATGCCAGGTGTGTTAATAGTTGAGTCTTTTGGTCAAGCGGCAGCTGCTTTAACCGCTCACGGTTTGGATAAATCAACTTATGAAAATAAATTAGTTTTTTTAATGGGTGTGGAAAAAGCTCGTTTTAGAAATCCAGTTGTTCCTGATTGTGAATTAGTTTTAAAAATTGAAGCAATTCGATCACATGGAAGAGTATGGAAATATAAAGGTGAAGCTTTTGTTGATGATAAAAAAATGGCTGATGCTATTTGGTCTGCTACTATTGTGGATAGGAAATAAACAGCAATAAATTTTGATAACTTAATTCAAATTGCTTTGGTAAAAGCAATTATGTCTCATCCTTTTTTTAAAAATCATGGTCCTTTTAAATTCTCTGAAATAGCTAATTCATTAAATTTAAATATTGATAATCCATACAAAGAAAAAGAAATTTACGACATTAAAGATCTTTTTTCATCTACTAAAAATGATATAACTTTTTTTCATTCAAAAAAATATAAAGATATTGCAAAAAAAACTAAAGCTTCATTTTGTTTAACAACAGATATTTTAAAAACAGAATTACCAGATAATTGTTTAGCAATAGTTGTAGATAATGTTTTAGTTTCTACTTCAAAAATTACATCGATTTTTTATCCAGATTCTACAAATGATAATTTTGATGAAACTGTAATATTAATTAATGATACTCATTTTAAAGATAAAGTTAGTTTTGGTAAAAATGTTTTAATTGGAAGTAATGTTTCAATTGGAAATAATTGTAAAATTGGTCATAACACAATTATAGAAAAAAATGTTGTTATAGGTGATGATTGTTCCATTGGATCGAATAATGTTATTAGAAACACTATCGTTAAAAATAATGTAAAAATATTGGATAATTGCACTATTGGAAAACATGGTTTTGGTTTTTTTCCTATTAAAGATAAAAATTTACGATACCCACATATCGGTATAGTTTTAATTGAGGATAACTGCGAAATAGGATGCGGTGCTACTATTGATAGAGGATCCATGTCAAACACTATAATAGGAAAAAATACATATTTAGATAATCAAATACATATAGCTCACAATGTTAAAATTGGTGAAAATTCTATTATAGCAGGTCAAGTGGGCATAGCTGGGAGCTCCACAATTGGTAATAATGTTAAAATTGGTGGACAAGCTGGAATATCAGGACATCTTAAAATTGGAAACAATGTGGAAATTGGAGGTGGCTCTGGTGTCATAAGAGATATTCCTGATAATACTAAAGTAATGGGCTATCCAGCAAAAAATATTAAAGAATTTTTAAGAGACAATAAATGATACACAAAACAGCTATAGTTGACCCAAATGCTAAAATTTCTAAAAATGTAAAAATTGGTCCTTATACTGTTATTGGTGCAAATGTTGAAATAGATGAAGAAACAGAAATTAAATCACATGTTAACATTTCAGGTAATACTAAAATTGGAAAAAATAATATAATTTATCCATTTGCTTCAATAGGAAATGATCCACAAGATTTAAAATTCCAAGGTGAAGAAACAAAATTGGAGATTGGTGATAATAACAAAATTAGAGAATATGTTACTATAAATCCAGGAACAAAAGGTGGCGGTGGATTGACAAAAGTTGGTAACAACTGTTTGTTTATGGTTTCAGCACATATTGCTCATGATTGTTTTGTTGGAGACAACGTAATTTTAGCAAACAATGTACCATTAGGTGGACACGCGCAGATAGATGATAATGCTATTATTGGAGGTAATTCAGCTGTTCAACAGTTCACTAGAGTAGGCAAATCAGCAATGATAGGTGGGATGTGTGGTGTGGTTAGGGATATAATCCCATATGGTATAGCACATGGAAACAGAAGTATTTTACAAGGATTGA
The DNA here is from genome assembly GCA_902555665.1 of uncultured Pelagibacteraceae bacterium. Classification (GTDB taxonomy): domain Bacteria; phylum Pseudomonadota; class Alphaproteobacteria; order Pelagibacterales; family Pelagibacteraceae; genus Pelagibacter. Next base: position 35,921 of record CACDTF010000009.1, on the reverse strand, counting down.
ATTTAATAGGTTTAAGAAGAAAAAATATATCAAATAAAGAAATAATGATTTTAAGTGATGCGTACAAAGAAATTTTTAAAAATGAAAATTTAACAGAGAATTTAAATAATCTATCAAAAGATTTTAAAAGCAGCGAACTTGTGGCAGAAGTTATTGGATTTATAGAAAAAGATAAGAAAAGACCAATTTGTACTCCATTTTCAAAATAAAATGATAGGTTTGTTTTTAGGTGACACAGAGTTTTCAGAACTAGTTTTTAAAAAAATAAAAAAACAAAAAATAAAATACTTCATTATAGATTTTTCAAAAAACAATAAATTTAATAAAGACAAGAATTCTTTTAGAATAAGCATTGGAAGATTTGGGAAAATTATAGATTTAATCAAACAAAAAAAGTGCAAAAGAGTTCTGTTTGCAGGCAAAATTTCAAAACCAAATTTTTCCTCTTTAAGATTAGATTTTAAAGGTATTTATTATATGCCAAGTGTAATCAGAGCTGCTAAAATAGGTGATGCAGCTATAATTAAATCAATAATAAAAATTTTAAATAATGAAGGAATAAAAGTCATTAGCTCTATATTCTTTAATCGAGAGCTATCTTTAAAGAAAGGTTGTTACACCCAACTTAAGCCTAATAAACAAGATTTAATATCAATTAAAAAAGGAAAATTATTTTTTAATAAAACCAAAAGTTTAGACCACATTCAAGCGTTAGTAGTTAAAGGTGATAAAATTTTAGCTAAAGAGGGAAAAGAGGGTACAAAAAAAATGTTATCAACATTAAAGAGAAAATCAGATGGTATTTTAATTAAATTACCGAAAAAGAAGCAAGATTTGAGAATGGATTTGCCAACAATTGGTTTGCAAACTTTTAAGGATGCTAAAAAATATGGATTACGTGGTGTAGTTTTGCAATCTAAAAAGAATATTTTTTTAAATAAACCTGAATGCATTAAATTTGCTAATAAAAACAAGATATTTATTAATATTATATGAAAAAAATATTCATACTCACAGGCGAGCCTTCTGGAGACAAATTAGCCTCTACAGTTATATCAAAGTTAAAATTGCAAAATCCTGATATTGAATATTTATCTGTTGGTGGAAATCATTTAAAAAAATTAGGAATTCATTCTATTTTTAATTTAGAAGAAATCACCTATCTAGGTTTTACTAGTATTTTATTAAATATATTTAAAATTAGAAATAAAATTAACCAAACGGTTAATGAGATAATTAAATTTAATCCAGATATATTATTTTCTGTTGATAGCCCTGATTTTACAATGAGAGTTGCAGAGAGAGTTAAAAAAATCAACAGTAATATTAAAACTATTCATTATGTAGCTCCTCAAGTTTGGATATGGAGAAAAAATAGAGTAAAAAAAATAAAAAAATTTATTGATCATATTCTTTTATTATTTGACTTTGAGAAAAAATATTTTGATGAGGAAAATATAAATAATACCTTTGTTGGACATCCTTTAATTGAAAAAACTGAAAGTGTTACTAAATTAGGAAATTTAATGACTAAATATAAGAATGTTATCTCAATTTTTCCTGGGAGCAGAAAATCTGAGATAGATGTCCTTTTACCAATTCTTTTTAATTTTATAAAAAAAATGAATAATAATAATCATAATTATGATTATTTTATACATACTAATGAAGACAACGTTAATTATATAAATAATAAAGTTCAAGAAATTAATATAAAAAATATTGAAGTAATTTTTGATGAAGATATTAAAGAACAAGTTTTATTAAATTCAGTTTTTGCTGTTTGTAAATCTGGTACGGTTTCTTTACAAGTCTCAAATTCAAAAGTTCCTTCTATTATTATTTATAAATTAAGCTTTGTAAATTTTATGATTTTTAAAATGTTAGTGAATGTAAAATTTGCAAATATTATAAATATAATAAATAATCGAGAGGTAATTCCAGAATTATTGCAGAACGAATGTAATGCAGATGAAATATATAAATCTGTGATTTATATGTTAAAACATCCTAATCTCATTGAAAAACAATTAAATGATTGTTCAAAAACATTAGAAGGTATTAAATCAAAAACTTCTTCTTCAGAGGAGGCCAGTTTAGTTTTAAGAAATTATCTTAGCTAGCCTCTTTATAGCTTCCTCTTTACCTAGAGCTATAACTATATCATATAAACCAGGGCCAAATTTAGATCCTGTTAAAGCAATCCGTATAGGCTGACCGACTCCTTTAAAATTTGTATCATTTTTTTTTATTAAATTATTTACTACTGGCTCTAAATTCTTTTTATTTATATTTGATATAGATGATAATTCTTTAATAAATTCTGAAATAATTTTTTTCGCTTCATCATCTATTAATTTAATATCATCTTCATTAAAGTTAACTTCATCATTGATGATAAATTTTGAGTTATTATAAATGTCATCTAAGGTTTTAGCCTTATTTTTTAAAAATGATAATGAAGATTTAATCTTTGTTTCTTTATCATTTTTAATTTCTTCTTTATAAATTTTGCAATATTCAAATAGATTTTGATAAAGATCGTTTTCGTTGATTGTTTTTATATAGTGTTCATTCATTGATAATATTCTGCTCATATCTAGTTTTGATGGTGATTTGCCAATACCTTCTAAATTAAAGTGTTCAATGCTTTCTTCTAGAGTAAATATTTCTTTATCTTGATATGACCATCCTAGTCTGAGTAAATAATTTCTTAATGCATCAGGCATAATGCCTATTTTTGAGTAATCATCCAAAGTTGAGGCATTATCTCTTTTGGAAAGCTTCTTACCTTCGATAGTATGAATTAATGGAATATGTGCAAATTCCGGAACAACCCAACCCATTGCTTGGTATATTTGTATTTGTTTAAAAGTATTTATTTTATGATCATCTCCTCTAATTATGTGTGTCATTCCCATTTGATGATCGTCAACGGTTGCAGACAAGTTATAAGTTGGTGTTCCGTCATTTCTTAAAATTATAAAGTCTTCTATTGTGTTATTTTCAATTTCAACATCTCCTTGAACTAAATCTTTAAGTTTAGAATTTCCTTCGATTTTACTTTTAAATCTAATTACAGGTTTAATATCTTTAGGAGCATCATTTTCATCACTATCTCTCCATTTTCTATTATAAATATATGGCATCTTTTTTTGCCTAGCTCTTTTTTTTTGATCCTCTATCTCTTCAGCAGAGCAGTAGCATTTATATGCGTTACCTTTTTTTAATAATTCATTAGCAATTTTAATGTGATCTTCTATTTTTTGTGACTGAATATATTCTTCACCGTCGTGCTCAATTCCTATCCACTTTAATGATTTAATAATTTGTATTTTGTGTTCCTCTTTGGATCTTTCTTTGTCAGTATCTTCAATTCTTAGGTGAAAGGTTCCTTTTTGATTTTTAGAGAATAACCAATTAAATAAGGCAGTTCTGACTCCACCAATATGAAGATCTCCAGTAGGAGATGGCGCAAAACGTGTTGCTACTTTAGACATCAATGTTGTTTAGACTATTTTTTTAGAAGTTTCTATATAAAGATACTAAAACTCCTTGAACTTTTACTCTATCAGGTCCAAAAATCTTAGTTTCATAGTTTCTATTAGCACTTTCAAGGGCTACAACTTTACCTTTTTTTCGAATTCTTTTTAACATTGCTTCATGCTCATCTATTAATGCAACAACAATTTTACCATTGTCAGCAGTATCTGTTCTTTTAATGATAACAGTATCACCTTCATGAATGCCTGCATCTATCATAGAATCACCTTGAACTTTTAAACCAAAGTAATCACCATTTTTTTCTAAATTATTTGGTAGCGGAATTCTAGAAACCTCATTTTGTATTGCTTCAACAGGTGTTCCTGCAGCAATTTTTCCAAGTACTGGTACTTCGACTTCATCAGAAGTAGTTTGTGCTTCATCTAATCCGCCTTTAATTACACTAGGTGAGAAGCTATTATAAATATCATTGGCAGAAGCTGTTTCTGGTAATTTAATTACCTCTAAAGCTCTTGCTTTGTGAGCTAATCTTTTTATAAAACCTCTTTCTTCTAAAGCACTAATTAATCTGTGAATTCCTGATTTAGATTTTAAATTAAGAGATTGCTTCATCTCTTCATAAGAAGGAGATACGCCTGAACTTCTCAACTTCTTGTTGATAAATAAAAGTAGGTTTTTTTGTTTTTTTGTTAGCATAAGAACAAATATCGTACAAATAATGTTCTATAAAAGTTCTTTTAAATTAACAATACTAAAAAAAACTAGCAAAATAGGGCTTTATTTTACTGTAAAACTGAAAAAATAGAATTTTTATCTAAGTTTTTCAAAAGTGATTCACCAATTAAAAAAGTGTTAATTGATGTTTTGTTATTTAGATTCAATAACTCATCTTTGTTCTTAATTCCACTTTCAGATATTAAAGGACCTTTGTGACTTTTTACAACATCATAAATATCATAAGTTGTATTTATATCAGTTTTAAGTGTTTTTAAATTTCTATTGTTTATTCCAATTAATGCATCTTTAAAATTTAATGCTTTTTTAGCTTCTTCTACTGTATGAACTTCAACTATAACCGACATATTGTATTTCATAGCTTCATCATATAATTCAGAAGCAAGATCATCCGAAACCCCAGCCAAAATAATTAAAATAGCATCAGCACCATAACTTTTTGCCAAAGGTATTTGAAATTTATCGATAAAAAAATCCTTACATAATACAGGTAAATTTATTTTATCTTTTATTTTGCTTATGTGAATTAAATTTCCTAAAAAATAATCTTCTTCTGTTAAAACTGAAAGGCAAGTTGCTTTATTATTTAAATAAATCTGAGCAATATCTACTGGATTATAATCATCAATTATTATACCCGCTGAAGGACTTGCTTTTTTAATTTCAGCAATAATTGAAGTTTTATTATTTTTTATATTATTTTCTATTTTTTCTTTAAAATTAATATAGCTGTTGTTTTTATTAATTAATTCATCCAAAGTTTTAATATCTAAGAGTTTTTTTAATTTATCAACTTTTTCAATTTTCTTTTGAATGATATTTTGAAGTATATTTTCAGACATTTTGAATTTTTTCTAGATGTAAAAAAGTTTTTCCAGAAAGGATGAATTCTCTTGTGTAATTATATGCTTCAGAAAAGTCTGAAAATTTTTCTCCGACAATTAAACCTGCTGCAGCATTTAAACAAACTGCTTTTGAAAAGTCATTATCTTTACCTTTAAATATTTCAATCATTTTATCAGCATTAAATTTTGCATCATCACCCACTAAATTTTTAAAATTATCTGCATTAACCCTTAAAGCATTTGGATCTATTTTTATTTCAGATATTTGACCATCTTTTAATTGAATAACATTAGTGATTGCATATGGAGATATTTCATCTAATCCATCCTCACTATTTACTATCCAAGCAAATTTTAAATTTAAATTTTTAAGTCCTTCTGCAAAAATTTTTAATAATTTTTTATCAAAAACACCTACAACTTGTCTCTCTACAAGTGCTGGATTACTTAATGGACCAATCATATTAAAAATAGTTCTTTTTCCAATTTTCTTTCTTACAGGTCCTACAAATCTCATTGCACTATGATAATTTGGTGCAAACATAAAACCAAAATTATTGGTATTAATTTCTTTTTCAATATCCTCAGGTTCTAAATCAATCTTAATTTTAAGAGCTTCTAAAACATCACCGGACCCACATTTTGAGGAAACAGCTTTATTGCCATGTTTAGCAACTTTTGTACCCATGCTAGCTAAAAGTAGGGCAGAAGCTGTTGAAATATTAAGAGTATTCATGCCATCACCACCAGTACCACAAGTATCAATACAATCACTTACATTTACTCTTTTAGACTTTTCTCTAAGAACAAAAACTCCACCTGCTATTTCATCTGAAACTTCTCCTTTTTCGGATAATAATGTTAAAAAACTAAAAATTTCGTCATCACTAGCTTTTCCAGTCATCAATATTTCAAAAGTAGTTTTACTTTCCTCAAAAGTTAAATCTTGTTTATTTTTAAGTTTTTCTAAAATTTGATCCATAAATTTAATTGTTAATAAAGTTTTTAAGAATTTTCATTCCAAACTTAGTTTTAATACTTTCAGGATGGAATTGTACACCATGAATATTAAATTTTTTATGTTGTACACCCATTATAATACCATCTTTTGTCTCTGCTGTAATCTCTAGATCTTTTGATAACGTTTTTTTATCAATTACCAAACTATGGTATCTGGTAGCTTCAAATGTATTTGGGAGGTTTTTTAAAATACCGATTTTTTTAGATTTGATTTTACTTGTTTTACCGTGCATTAATTTTCTTGCTTGAACAATTTTTGAACCAAAAACTTGTCCAATTATTTGATGCCCTAAACATACTCCTAAAAAAGGCAATTCTTTATATAAAGATTTTAAAATATTAATACAGTTTCCAGATTGATTTGGATTACCTGGTCCTGGTGAAATTACAATTTTTTCATACTTTTTATTTATAATTTCTTTTGAATTGATTTTATCGTTTCTAACAACATCAACTTTTGTATTTAATGACGAGATATAGTGATACAAATTAAAAGTAAAACTATCGTAATTATCTATTAATAATATTTTCATTATCTTAAAGCATTAATTAAAGCTTTTGCTTTATTAACTGTTTCCTCATATTCATTTTTAGGTTTGCTATCTGCAACTATACCTGCACCTGCTTGCACATAAAATTTTCTATTTTTAGCAACTGCAGTTCTCAAGGCTATGCATGTATCAAATTCACCATTTGCAGCAAAATATCCAATTCCACCTGCATAAACTTTTCTTTTTGTTGATTCTAATTCATCTATAATTTCCATAGCTCTAATTTTTGGTGCTCCAGAAACAGTACCTGCTGGAAAACCAGCCAATAGAGATTTAAATTTTGAAAATTTTTTATTATATTCTCCAACTACATTTGAAACTATATGCATAACATGAGAATATCTTTCAATAATGAAGCTTTCTGTTACCTTTACCGAATTTATCTTTGAAACTTTACCAGCATCATTTCTACCCAAATCAAGTAACATCAAATGTTCCGAAAGTTCTTTTTTATCTTTAAGTAAGTCTCTTCCATAAAAAAGGTCTTCTTTTTTAGTTTTACCCCTTGGTCTAGTTCCTGCAATTGGTCTTACAGTAATCTTATTATCCCTAAGTCTCACAAGTATTTCAGGACTTGCACCAATTATTTGAAAATCTTCAAAATTGAAGAAAAACATAAAAGGAGAAGGGTTTGTTACTCTAAGTTTTTTATAAATATTTAATGGTTTCTTTGTTAATTTTGCCTCAAATCTTTGGCTTAAAACAACCTGAAAAATATCTCCTAATTTAATATATTTTTTTGCCTTATTAACCATTGATAAAAATTTGTTTTTTGAAGTGTTAGATTTTACTTTTATATTTTTTGATTTTTGAATTATTTTCTTATCAATATTTTTAATTGATGACTGAATGACCAATTTAAATAAATCAGATTTAACTTCTTCGAATTTATTTTTATAGCTTTTAATTTTTTCATCTTTAAAAATATTAGTTATGTAAAAAATTTCTTTTTTTAAATTGTCATGAATGACTAAAGTTCTTGGACGAAGAAGTCTTACGTCAGGTAAATTTAGATCATTTTTACAAGTATTCGGAATTTTTTCTATGTATCTGATAGAATCATAAGAAAAATACCCAGATATTAATGAGCAAATCTTTGGTAAATTTTTAGGGGTTTCAAACTTGAAATCTTCAATGATTTTTTCAATCAATTTTTCCGGTTTATCATTTAATTTTCTTTTTTTATTTTTTTGAATTAGATAAGAATTATTATTATTAAATTCCCAAATTTTATCAGGATTTTTGCCGAATATTGTATATCTACCTTTGATTTTACCTTTTTCTACAGACTCAAATATAAAACTATTTTTTTCATCTAGGAAATTATCTATTAGGTTTAATACTTCCTGATCATTTTTTACTTTCTTTTTAGTAAAGATGATTTGATTTTTTTTGCTTCTATGTCGAAACTTAAAATCTTTGAAGCTTCGATTAATTATCATTTGAAGTAATTTTTAACTCTATCAATAGTTTTTTGATTTAATTGAACTTGATATTTATCATTAAGTAATTGATCATACGATTGTAAGATACTTTTTCTATTGTTTGTATTTTGGCTGTTTACAAATTTAAGATATTTTTCATCAGTCTTGTTAAATGAATTTTTCTTTGTTCCAGTAATTTTTACTAAATAAATTTTATCTTCTTTATTTACTAGAGCAAAAGAGTTTATAGGTAACGCATAAAGCATTTTTACTGAATTAATATCAATGAGTTTGTCATCTTCTATGGAATTAATTGAAGAATATTCCTTATTTGATCCTGCCAGTTCTTCAAATTTTGAATTATCAAATTTCTTTTTTTGAATTTCTTCTATAATTTCTCTATTGTAATCAAACTTACCTTTTTGATATATTAACTCAACTATTTCTCCTTTGATGATTTCATCATTCAAATCTGGAGCTCGATCATATTGATTATCAATATTATAAAGCAAAAAGTCATCACCACTCTCTATCAAGTCTATTTTAGATGTTTTCTTAGAATAAATTAAATCTTCATTAATCTGTTTACTAGAGCTAGGCGCAAACTCATTTACTTCAATAATGTCAACATTTATATCTTCTAATATAGTGTCAAATGTACTTCCTAGAGAAATTTTGTTTTCAATTGAATCTATTTCATCAAAAAACTCTTGATTAAATTCTTCTATACCAATTAGATTTTTTGGATTTAAAATCACATACTTAAAATCTATATATTCTCTTTTTAATTGATCTTTGTTTTCATCAATAAATACTTCAATTTCATTTGCTGTGTAATCATCTTTTGTTTTATAGAGATTTTCCATATCAAAATATTCGATATCTAAAGATTTATTATTTTCTTCAAACTTTTTTTCTATCAAAAAATTTGGTGTTATTGTTCCAGCACCAATAAAATCAAATAAATGTTTCTGTAATTCTCTATTTTTTAATTGCAATTCAAACATTGCAGCTGACAAGTTGTTGGAAAGTAAAAATTTTTCATATTTAATTCTTTGAAAAGTACCGTTTTCATCGTGGAAATTTTTATTTTCTTTAATGTTTTTAAGTATGGTTCTTTCATTAATTGAAAGATCAAAGTCTTCAATTTCTAAATCAATCAATGTAGTTGAAATTAAACCTGATAATAATTCTTCAATAATATTGTTCTCTAAATTATCTCGAATAGCTTCTTGTGAAATTCCGCTTTGGTTCACATAATCAATAAAATCTTGGGTTGTTACATTTGTTTTATTTATTTTTGCAATATTGTTTTGATTATTTGTACTAAACCCTCCACCAAAACCACCAAAGCCAAAAGCGATGATGATTATGACAATTAACACCAATCCACCAAATTGTTTCCAGCCTAAGTTTTTTAGTTTTTCAATCATAGCGTTATAAATTTATTGATCTGTAAAAAACAAATCTATAGATTAAAAAGTCAATTATGACAAATAAATATATGTATTTTGTAGCTAATTGGAAAATGTTTGGTGATTTAAGATCTCTAAATTCACTTGATAAAGTAATAAAGTTTTCAAAAAATAATAAAAAAAATAAGTTAAAAATAGTTTATTGCCCACCAAATACATTAATTCGTCCATTATCGAGAAGACTTAAAAAAACAAAAATAGAGGTTGGTGCCCAAAACTGTCATCACAGCTATGACTATGGTGCGTACACTGGCCAAGTAAATTCTACTATGCTTAAAAATGTTGGAGCAAAGTATGTTATTTTGGGACACTCAGAAAATAGACAACTAGGTGAGACAGATAATTTAATTAATTTAAAAATAAAAAGTGCAATTAAATCAGGTCTCAAAATTATATTTTGTATTGGTGAAACCTTGAAAGAAAGAAGACAAAAAAAAACTAATCAAATTTTAAAAAGACAAATTGAAAAAGGATTAAAATCAATAAAGAATAAATCCAAAATTATTATAGCCTATGAACCGGTATGGTCTATTGGCACAGGTGTAATTCCAAAAGAAGCTGATTTAAACAAAACTATTTCATTTATTAAAAGTAGATTTGTAAAAAAATATCCTAAAATTTTATATGGTGGATCTGTAAACACTAATAACGTCAGTATATTAAAAAAAATTCCCAACATTGATGGTTTTTTGATAGGAGGCGCATCACAAATTCCAAAAAAATTTATTGATATAATTCAAAAAACCATTAATTAGACCCACATGGAAACTTTATTATTAGTAATCAACATCATACTTGCAGTAATTTTAGTTCTTCTGGTTTTATTGCAAAAATCAGAAGGAGGTGCTCTTGGTATTGGAGTTTCCCAAGAAAATTTTATGCTCTCTAGATCAGCAGGCAGCTTTATGACAAAAGCCACTGCAATCGTAGCAACACTTTTTATTATTTGTAGTCTGGCTCTAACAATAATTTCTAGAGCAGAACTTACTCCTACGGGGTCTGTATTGGATACAGTTGAGGAAAAAACTGAAGACACGCCTTCAATTCCAGAAAATAATTAATTTATCCTTTTCAATTCATTTTTTATTCGCTATAAGATACTTCCATGGCGCGATATATATTTGTCACTGGCGGCGTGGTTTCCTCCCTTGGTAAAGGTCTCTCTTCTGCATCACTTGCTTATTTATTACAATCTAGAGGTTACAAAGTTCGTTTAAGAAAATTAGACCCATATCTAAATGTCGATCCAGGAACAATGAGTCCGTTTCAGCATGGTGAAGTTTTTGTAACAGAGGATGGTGCTGAAACAGATTTAGATTTAGGTCACTATGAAAGATTTTCTGGCGTTACTGCAAAGAAAACTGATAACATCACAACTGGAAAAATTTATAGCGATGTTCTTAGAAAAGAAAGAAAAGGTCAGTATTTAGGTAAGACAGTTCAAGTTATTCCTCATATCACAGATAGAATTAAAGAATTTATAAAACACGATACACATAAAGAAGATTTTGTGATTTGTGAAATAGGAGGAATAGTAGGTGATATAGAAAGTTTACCATTTGTAGAAGCGATAAGACAATTTTCCAATGATATTGGTAAAAAAAATGCATTATTTATTCATTTAACTTTAGTTCCTTATTTAAAAGCATCGGATGAAATAAAAACAAAACCAACACAACATTCTGTAAAAGAATTAAGAAGCATTGGTATTCAACCTGATATTATTATTTGTAGATCAGAAAGACCTATTCCTCTAGAGCATAGAAAAAAAATATCTTTGTTTTGTAATGTTGATATTAAAAATGTAATTGAAACTGTTGATGTTAAAACTATTTATGAGGCACCGATTAGTTTTTTTAATCAAAAATTAGATATTCAAGTTTTAAATTATTTTAAATTAAAATCAAAAAAACCTGCAAATTTGAATCCATGGAAAAAAATAACTAAAATTACTCTTAATACTAAAAGATATGTTAACATCGCAATTATTGGTAAATACGTTGAATTAAAAGATGCTTATAAATCTTTAGATGAAGCACTTACTCATGGAGGAATATCCAATAATCTTAAAGTTAATTTGATTAGAATAGATTCTGAAAAATTAAAAGTTTCAGAAATAAAAAATAAACTTAAAAATGTTTCAGGAATTCTAATTCCAGGTGGTTTTGGTAAAAGGGGAACTGAGGGTAAAATTGAAGCTATAAGGTATGCAAGAATAAAAAAAATTCCATTCCTTGGAATTTGTTATGGAATGCAAATGGCAATAATTGAATTTGCTAGAAATCAATTAAAGATTAAAAAAGCAACTTCTTCTGAGTTTGATAAAGGTGGTGTTCATATTATTGGCTTGATGCATGAATGGGAAAAAAGTGGAAGAAAAGTTAAAGGGACAGATAAAGACTTAGGAGGCACCATGAGACTTGGTTCTTATGATGCAATTTTAAAAGATAAATCTAAAATAAGAGATATTTATAAATCTAGATTAATCAAAGAGAGGCATAGACATAGATATGAAGTGGATATTTCATATAAAGAAAAATTTGAGAAGAAAGGATTAATATTTTCAGGTTTATCTCCAGATCATATGCTCCCAGAGATAGTAGAATTTAAAAATCATCCTTGGTTTATAGGAGTTCAGTTCCATCCTGAATTTAAATCTAGACCTTTGAACCCACATCCTTTATTCTCCTCTTTTATCAAAGCAGCAAAAAATCATAGATGAGTGCGATTAAAGTAAATTGTGAAAATATAGAAATTTCAAACAATAATAAGATTTGTATTATTGCAGGTCCATGTCAGTTAGAGACAGAACAGCATGCACTCGATATGGCTGGAAAAATTAAGGAAATTACTTCGAAATTTGGCCTTGGATTTATTTACAAAACTTCATTTGATAAAGCGAACAGAACAAGTTTAAAAGGTAAAAGGGGAGCAGGATTAGATGCATCACTTCCCGTATTTGATAAAATTAAAAAGGAATTGAATGTTCCTATTTTAACAGACATTCATAATGCTGAACAATGTGAAATTGTTTCAAAACATGTCGATGTTTTACAAATCCCAGCTTTTTTATGTCGACAAACAGATTTATTAATTGCTGCAGCTAAAACAAATAAAATTATTAATGTAAAAAAAGGTCAGTTCTTAGCACCTTGGGATATGGTGAATGTAACTAAAAAAATTTCAGACTCAGGAAACAAAAACATCTTAGTCACAGAAAGAGGCGCAAGTTTTGGATACAACACTTTAGTTTCTGACATGAGATCATTACCTATTATGGCAAAGAATGGTTATCCAGTAATTTTCGATGCAACTCATTCTGTTCAACAACCAGGTGGCCAAGGAGAATCCTCTGGTGGCCAAAGAGAATTTGTTGAATATTTAGCAAGAGCTGCAGTTGCTGTTGGAGTTGCAGGTGTATTTATTGAAACGCATCAAGATCCTGATAATGCTCCATCAGATGGACCAAACATGGTACCATTGAATAAATTAGAGAATCTATTAAAACAATTACACGATATAGATAATCTAATAAAAAAATAGTGAGTAAAATTTTAAAAGTAAAAGCACGTCAAGTTTTTGACAGTAGAGGAAATCCAACAGTAGAGGCAGAGGTTTATATTAAAAATAATAGCGCATCCGCTATTTGTCCCTCAGGTGCTTCTACAGGAACTTTTGAAGCTTTTGAAAAAAGAGATAAAAATAATAAACGGTATTTAGGAAAAAGTGTTTTAAATGCAGTTAACTTAGTTAACACAAAGATTTCAAAAAAATTAAAAGGACAAAGTATCCACAATCAAGAAAGAATTGATGCTTTGTTAATTAATTTGGATGGTACAAGACAAAAAACTAACTTAGGAGCTAATGCAATGTTAGCGGTTTCTATGGCTGTCAAAAAACTGTCTGCAAAAACAAAAAAATTACCTTTGTATAAAACTTTTTCTCATAAAAATAACTTTCAATTACCTTATCCATTAATGAACATTATTAACGGTGGAGCGCATGCAAATAATGGTCTTAGAATTCAAGAGTTTATGATAAGACCTGATCGAGCAAAAAGTTTTTCTGAGTCAATGCGGATTTGTTTCATTGTTATTAAAAACTTAAGTAAATTAATAAAAGCTAAAGGTTTATCAACTTCAGTTGGTGATGAAGGTGGGTTTGCACCCATGATCAGTAGCAATAATCAAGCTTTAGATTTAATTGTGAGTGCAATTAAAAAATCGGGATTTGTTAATGGTAAAGATGTTTCTATTTGTCTTGATGTGGCTGCTAATGAATTATATAAAAAAAACAAATACTCTATTCATTCAAGAAGTTATATCTCAGTAGATAAATCAATTAAAGAATATCAAAAAATTATAAAAAAATATAAAATTAAGTCTATTGAAGATCCATTTGCTGAAAATGATTGGTTGGCATGGAATAAATTAATGAAATCAATAAAAAAAGTTCAGATCGTTGGAGATGATTTGTATGTAACAAATCTTGAAAGATTAAAGAAAGGTTTCTTAAATATTTCCTCTAATTCTATCTTAATAAAACTAAATCAAATTGGTACCGTTTCAGAAACATTAGATGTAATTAAATTTGCTCAAACTATTGGATATAAAACAATTATATCTCACCGATCAGGTGATAGTGAAGATACTTTTATTGCTGATTTAGCAGTGGGCACTAATTCAAATCAAATTAAAACAGGATCTTTAGCTAGATCTGAAAGGGTTGCAAAATATAACCAATTAATCCGTATTGAGGAAGAACTTGGAAAAAAAGCGAGGATGAATAAGATCAAATAATGCTTCGATTAATAAAAAAAAATTATTTTTTATTAATATCTATTTTTCTTATTTTCTATTTTAGTTTTAACTTAGTATCTGGAGAAAGAGGTCTTTTTTCGTATATAGAAAAAAAGGAACTTTTGTCTAACTTGAAAAAAGAAGAATTAACCCTAACTAGTAAAATAGAATATATGGATCATAAAAATTCACTTCTAAGCACTAATTTAGATCTTGATTATATTGAGACTTTAATTAGAGAACGATTTTTGTTTGGTAAAAAAAATGAGACTATCTATATAATTAAAAAAGATGAAAAGTAGACATCCAGAAAAAGAAAACAAACCAGTTAATCCAATAAAAAAAAAACCTGAATGGATTAGATCTAAACTTACAAATAGTAAGGAATTCTTTTTAACTAAAACAATAGTAAATAATAATAATCTTGTAACTGTTTGTCAGGAAGCAAACTGCCCGAATATAACTGAATGTTGGAGTAAGCGACATGCAACTTTTATGATTATGGGAGACACTTGCACAAGAGCTTGTGCTTTTTGTGATGTTAAAACTGGTGTACCAGGAAAATTAGATCAACTAGAACCTATTAAGATTGCAGAAGCAGTAAAAAAATTAAATTTAAAACATGTTGTAATTACCTCAGTGGATAGAGATGATTTAAATGATGGCGGATCAGAACATTTTTTTGAAGTGATTAATCAAACTAGAAAAGCAAACCCAAATACTACTATTGAAGTTCTTACACCTGATTTTTTAAGAAAAGGAGATGCGTTTAAAAAAGTTTTAGAAGCTAAACCAGATGTTTTTAATCATAATATTGAAACTGTTCCTAGTCTTTATTTAAAAGTTCGACCCGGATCTAGATATTTTGCGTCTTTAGAACTTTTAAAAAATGCAAAGAAAGTTAACAAAAATATTTTTACTAAATCAGGAATAATGGTTGGCTTAGGAGAAACTAGAGATGAAATTTTACAAGTCATGGATGACTTAAGAGCCGCAGATGTTGATTTCATTACGATTGGTCAATACTTGCAACCATCTACAAAACATTATCCATTAGATAGATACTACACACCAAAAGAATTTGAGGATTTAGGAACAATAGCAAAAGCCAAAGGATTTTTGTTAGTGTCTTCATCTCCTTTAACCAGATCTTCATATCACGCTGATGAAGATTTTGCGAAACTTCAACAAAACAGATTAAAAAATAATTAATGCCAAAAGCATCAGTTAAGCGATTAATTGATAACAGAAAAGATAAGCTAATTGAGTTTGTTTTAGATATTGAAAAATACCCAGAATTTATTCCTTTCTGCGATAATTCAAAAGTTTATGAGAGAAGTGATAACGGCGATACAATAAATATAATAGCGGATCTTACAATAGGTAAGGGGCCGTTTAAGGATACATTTAAAAGTGACGTTAAATTAAATAAAAAAACTGATCATATTCATGTTGTTAATTTAGGTGGACCTTTAAATCATTTAGAAAACAATTGGAAATTTTTTGAGATAGGAAATTATACAGACGGTTACAAGACAGAAGTTTTATTTGATATTGATTTTGAAATTGAAAATAAGTTTTTAAATATTTTAATGACTAAATCTTTTCAATTTGGTTTAGAAAAGATAGCAGACGCGTTTCAAAAAAGAGCTGAAAGTATTAAATAATTTTACTGATTATCTTAATTACGGTACGAACTGTTGATTTTTGAATTGAATTACGATTTTTTGATTTAAATTTATTTTCTTTTATAAGCAGAGCTTTACCTTTTTTGACTCCAATATAAACAAGACCAACTGGTTTTTCTTTTGATCCACCTCCTGGTCCAGCAATTCCTGTTATGGAGACATTGATTTTACTTTTTGAAATTTTAGATAAATTTTCAACCATTGCCTTACAACACTCATGGCTTACCGCACCATATTTTCTAATAATATTTTTATTAACTTTTAATATATTTATTTTAGCTTGATTAGAGTAGGTGGTTAGACCCATTAGAAAGTATTTTGATGAATTAGCTAATTTAGTAAAATTATGAGCCATTAATCCACCCGTACAAGACTCAGCTACAGATATAGTCAATTTTTTTTTAATTAATTTTTTATGAAGTAATTGGATACTCATTAGAATTTTAAACTTATTAAATATATTAATATCATTGAATATAAACCTGCCATTATATCATCCATAATTATTCCAAAATAGTTTTTATGGTTTTTATCAAAATAACTTACTGGAAAAGGTTTTAGGATGTCAAAAAATCTAAAAAAAACAAAAGATAAAATATAATAAATTTCAATTGAAATACTTATTTGATTAGTTTGATTTAAATACAATAACATAATTAAAGGCATGGATTGCCCCAAGACTTCATCAATTACTATTTGTCTTGGATCTTTATTTTTAAATTCAGATTCTGAGTCTTTTACGGCATAAAATGAATAAAAGAACAAAAGTATAAAAAAAATAATTGAAAACTTAAGATCTGTGTAACCTAAAATTTCATAAGCAATATAAATAAAAACAGCTGTCACAGCAGAAGTTACAGTCCCAGGAATTTTGGTTAAATATCCATAACCAAAGAAAGTTGATAACAAAACATTTATTTTTTTCATTTTGTAATTGAACAAATAACTTCACAAGCTATTGCCTTTTCCTTTCCAATTAATCCAAGTTTTTCTACTGTTTTACCTTTTAGGTTAATTAATTCTTTATCAATATTTAATAAATTGGATAGAGATTTGATTATTTTATCACGATACTTTGAAACTTTTGGTTGTTCACATATTAAATTTATATCTAAATTATTTATATAAAAGTCATTATTATTTAATATTTCGACAATAGGTTTAAGCATTTTAGGCGATCTAATATTTTTATATTTTTTTTGATTGTTAGGAAAAAAGGTACCTATATCTTTTTTTCTCATTGCTCCAAGAAGAGAGTCAATTATTGAATGAATAATCACATCCCCATCTGAATGTCCTTTAAGTCCTGAATGATAAGGTATTATTGTACCACCTAAAAAAAGTTTTTTTCCTTTTATTAATCTATGGATATCAAAACCAATACCAAAATAAGTTTTATTAGCCTCTATATCTTCTTTAAATGTAATTTTATTATTTAAATTTTCTCCTTTAATAAATTTTACTTTAAGATTGTTTTCAATAAATAATGTTGCTTCATCAGTAATTTTATTTTTTTGTTTGTTTGAAAGACTATATAAATCTTTAAATTTAAAAGCTTGAGGGGTTTGAGTTAAAATTGAATTATTTCGATTTAAGTTAAAAAGTTGATTTTTTACTTTATATTTAATGGAGTCTTTTGAATATACAAAAGGAATTACCGCCTTATTGTTTTTAAGTGACTTAATTAGATTTTTTAAAAGCTTGATAGTGAAATTTGGTCTAGCAGCATCGTGAATGAAAACATTATTAGGTTTAAATTTTTTTATGTATTTTAAGGCTATTAAAGAAGAATCAGATCTTTCTTTGCCGCCTTTAATAATGGATACATTTTTAGGAAATTTTTCTTTAATACTTTTTTTATTACTTACGACCAATATAATTTTTTTAAACAGCTTTGATTTAACTGCTTTTTCTAAAGAATGTTTAAAAAGAGCCTTGTTTTTATAAATATTGAATTGCTTCGGTTTTTTTGAATTAAATCTTTTGCTTTGTCCTGATGCTAGTATTATAAAATAATTATTCATTTATATGGTAGTTTTTATATTCAAATGTACGAATTTATTAAAAAAAATATATATCTAATAATATTATTTATTATCACATTATCGATAGGTTTTTTAACCTTTTTAACTTTTATAGATAAAGGATTTATTGAATTAACAGATCGAAATTTACAAATATTATTAGTTTTAAACATTGTTCTTTTAATAGCACTTTTTGTTTTTATTTTTATCGAAATTAATAGTGCAATTAAAAATGATATCGATAAAGATGGTTTAAAATCAAATAAAAAATATATCACATATTTTGGTTTATTTACTTTAATTCCATCAGTATTAATTTCAATATTTTCACTCTTTTTATTTTCGTTTGCTTTAGAGAAGTATTTTGACAAAAAAGTTACAACAGTAGTCAACAACTCTTATGAGTTAGCAAGGAATTATGTTGAAGAAATTAGAAATAAAATTCAATCTGATATTGTTTTGATAGCTTTTGATACGAATAAAAGTAAAAAATTTTTAAATGATGATCAAAATGAATATAAGAGATTTTTAAATACACAAAAATTGATAAGAGATGTTGATGAGATTCATATTATTGATATTAATAAAAAACTATTATTTTCAACTTTAAACGATGATCAGCCATATGTCCCTCCAGTTGACAGAGCTTTAAATTTAGTTTTAGATGATGATCGTCCTTTAAAGATTATTAATGCACCTGAAAATATTTCTGCTGCGATAATGAGACTGCAAAATTTTGAAGATAGATTTTTATATGTTGTTAAATATTTGGATAAAGATATTTCAAGGTATTTAACTGAATCTGAAGAAGCCATTAAT
Organism: uncultured Pelagibacteraceae bacterium; assembly: GCA_902555665.1. Classification (GTDB taxonomy): domain Bacteria; phylum Pseudomonadota; class Alphaproteobacteria; order Pelagibacterales; family Pelagibacteraceae; genus Pelagibacter. The sequence continues at coordinate 17,037 of CACDTF010000009.1, read as the reverse complement.
TTTTACTATACAGTTGAGGAAAAAAGTACTGGTATTAAAATCTCATTTGCTATTATTTATATTATACTTGTTAGTGTTTTATTATTCGTCTCTATATCTATCGCAATCAGATTTTCATCTAGGTTTTTTAGGTCAATAAATAATTTAATTCTTGCATCAACATCAATTGGACAAGGAAATTTTAATGCAAAAGTCCCTGAAGTCAAAACTGATAAAGATTTAGAAACTTTAAATAAAAATTTCAACTTGATGATAGATAGGTTGAAAAGCCAGCAAGAAAAACTAATTATCAATGAAAGACATGAGGCATGGGGAAGTTTAGCTAGAAAACTTGCTCATGAAATTAAAAATCCACTTACACCAATTCAATTAACTATAGATAGATTAAAAAATAAATATTCTAAACAATTAGATGAAAATGAAACTGAAAACTTTAAAGAAAATTTAAAAATTATAAATAACCAAATTAGACAAATTGAAAAATTAGTTAATGAATTTTCTGACTTTGCAAGAATGCCAAAACCTATTTTTAGAGAAAATAATTTAGTAAATTTAATTAATGAAAATATAAATTTGCTAAAAGAACTAGATAATTCTATTGAAATTACTTTTGAAAAAAATTTTGAAAAAATTATGTTAGAGAGCGATAAAGAGCAAATAAGTAGAGTATTTTTAAATTTGATTAAAAATTCTATAGAAAGTATCAATCAAAAAGCTCAAAACAACAACAATTTCAGCAAAAAAATTACTATTGAACTTACAGAGGATGATAGCCACATAAAAGTAACTTTAGAAGACAATGGTGTTGGTTTTAGTGAATTAAAAAATAATATTAAAGATATACTTAATCCGTATTTCACAACTAAGAAAAATGGAACAGGTTTAGGATTATCAATAGTTAACAAAATAATTAATGATCACAATGGAAAAATAGACTTTATACCAATTCAAAATGGTGCAAAAATTAATATTACATTTTTAAAATAATAATGAGTGAAGAAATTTTAATTGTAGATGATAACGCTGATATCAGAAATATAATTAATGAATTAATTATAGATGCTGGTTATAAAACTAGATCAGCTGCAAATTATAATCAAGCACTTGCAGAAATAGATAAAAAATTACCTGATGTTGCAATTCTTGATGTTAAATTAGATAAGGGAGATAACGATGGTATTGAGCTTCTTTCACATATTAAATCTAAAAATGAAGATACTCCTGTTATAATTATTTCTGGTCATGCAAACATTGAAATGGCTGTAAAATCTTTGCAGCACGGAGCATTTGAATTTATAGAAAAACCATTTGATCAAGAAAGATTACTTAACTTTGTTAAAAGAGCAGTTGAAAACTTTAATTTAAAAAAACAAAATAAAGAATATGAAAGTAAATTATTTTCATCTTATGAATTAATAGGAAACAGTAAAAATATTGTAAATATAATTGATCAAATTAAAAAAATATCAGTAACTGAAAGTAGGGTATTTATAAGTGGACCTTCAGGTTCAGGAAAAGAATTAATTGCTAGAAAAATCCATAAAGCATCTGCTAGAAGCAAAAATCCATTTATTGTCTTAAATGGTGCTTTACTAGATATCAACAAGTATGAATTAGAATTATTTGGTGAAGAAAAAGAAAATGGCTCTATCTCATATGGCGCGCTTGAAAAAGCTAATAAAGGAACTCTTCTAATTGATCAAGTTTCAGAAATACCACTGGATATACAGTCTAAAATATTAAGAGTCCTAACAGATCAAAAATTTAAAAGAGTAAATGGAAGTAATGATGTAAGTGTGGATGTAAGATTAATTTGTTCATCAAGTAAAGATTTAAAAAAAGAAATAGAAATTGGTAATTTTAGAGAAGATTTATTTCATAGAATAAATGTTTTTGAAATAAATATTGAACCATTAAATCAAAGAATTTCAGATATTCCTTTATTAATTAATTATTTTTCAAAAAAAATATCTGAAAATTATAAAATTAAAGAATTAGATATAGATGAAAATAATAGTTACATTCTCAATCATAATTGGCACGGTAACGTAAGAGAGTTAAGAAATTTAATAGAGAGAATTGCAATATTACAACCAGACTCAAAAGATAAAATTTCAAATATTATTAAGGAATCTTTAAAAAATACAAATTTTGATGATCAATTAGCTGAAAATAGCCTTTCTGTGCCATTAAAAGAGGCTAGAGAAAAGTTTGAAAAGGAGTATTTAACTATTCAGTTAAAAAAATTTAATGGAAATATTTCTAAAACAGCTAATTTTGTTGGAATGGAAAGAAGTGCATTACATAGAAAATTAAAAGGTTTGGGCATCAAAGAATTTAATTAAATGAATATAATAATCTGTGGAGCTGGAAGAGTTGGGTTCACTATAGCTAAACAATTAAGTGAACAAGGTCATTCTATAACTGTAATTGACCCATCAAGTGAAGATATTCAAAAAATCGATGATGCTTTAGACGTTAAAGCTATAGTAGGTAAAGGAACTTATCCTTCAATATTAGAAAAAGCTAACGCGGCAGAGACTGACATGATCATAGCAGTCACTAGAAACGATGAAATTAACATGCTTATTTGTCAAATAGCTTTTTCAATTTTTAAAATCCCAAAAAAAATAGCTAGAATAAGATCTCAAGATTATCTAAACCCAAAATTTACAAGAGTGTATAATAAAGAACATCTCCCAATAGATGTCATCATTTCACCAGAGATTGAAATTGCTAAATCAATACAAAGAAAACTTGAGGCTCCGGGAGCATTAGATAGTGTTCCATTTGCAGATAATAAAATTAGATTATTAGAAATTTTAATTAATGAAAATTGCAAATTAATTAACATCAAGCTAAATGATTTGACGAAAAAACATCCTAATTTAGATGCAAACATTATTGGAATAATAAGAGATGAAAAATTTTTTATTCCAAAGAAAAATGACGATGTAAGAAAAAATGATAAAATTTATGTGATAATAAATTCATCACAAATGTCAGATACTTTAGAAGTTTTTGGACATGATGAAAAAGTATCTAAAAATATTTTAATTGTAGGTGGTGGTAACATAGGTTTTAATTTGGCCAAAAACATTGAAGAAACTTTGGATGCTGCAAGAGTTAAAATTATTGAAAAAAACAAAGAAAGAGCTGAATTCCTTGCTAGTGAATTAAATAATACAATTGTTATTAATGGAGATGCTTTAGATGAGGAAGTTCTTGTGGAGGCTAATTTACAAGAAGCGGAAACAGTTCTTGCTTTAACAAATGATGATGAAGATAATTTGATGGTAAGTGTTCTTGTTGAAAAATTTGCAAAAGATGAAAAAGATGTATACGACAAAAGAACAATGGCTTTAATTAATAAGCCTAATTATTCTTTATTACAAAACTCTTTAAAAATTGATGACCTTATTGATCCAAGAATGAATACAGTTTCAAGTATTTTAAAACATATTCATAAAGGCACAATTGAAACAGCTTACACTATTATGAATGGTGAATATGAAGTAATTGAAGCTGAAATTATAGAAACGTCTGAGCTTATTAATAAAGAATTAAAAAATTCAAATTTGCCAGATGAGATAAGAATTGGAGCGATCCTAAGAGAAAATAAAGTTATAATACCTAGATCAAATTTTGTATTTCAAAAAGAGGATAAGGTTGTTTTTTTAGCAAAGAAAGAATCAATTTCTGTAGTAGAAAATATATTTAGAATTAGTTCTATTTAATTAAATGTCATTTTTTAGAGTAAAGTATTTAAGTTTCTTTTTTATATTAATATCTATTTTTTCTTTTTTTAATATTATTTATTCTTATTATTTTAATTTATATCTTAATCTAAACACATATTATTTTAGCTTAATTATTTCAGTGATCATTGGAATAACTTTTTACAAAATTAAAATTAATCAAAAAAAACCTACAATATTTGAAAAAATATTGACTGTTTTATTAGGATATTTTTTAATGCCATTAATTTTATCAATACCTTTTTATTTTAGTATTTATAATTTATCTTTTTTAAATTCTTTTTTTGAAGCTGTTTCTGGATTTACTTCAACAGGTTTTACTATCTTTGAAAATATTAAACATATTGATCAAGGCTTAATTTTATGGAGATCATCAATACAATGGATAGGTGGGTTATATTTTTTATATTCTATTATTTTTTTAATAGATATTTATGATCAAAGTTTAAAAAAATCTTTAACAAATTTTTTATCTTTTAATTCTGCAGAGATTTTAAAACAATCAATAAAAATTCTTTTACTATATTCAGGGTTAACAGTATCAATTTTTATTATTTTAAACATACTTGGTATAAGATCATTTAACTCACTGAATTTAGCAATGACAATAATTTCATCGGGTGGTTTTCTACCTGTGAATAATCTTTCTTCGATTTTAATAAATGATTTTCAGGTAATTATATTTTCTTTTTTGATGTTGATTTCTTTTTTTAGTATTTTTTTTACATATAATTTAATTTTTCTAAGAAATAAAAATTTAAATTTTTTTTATGAAGATATTCATTTATTTTTATATTTTATTTTTGTTGTAAGCATATTTTTTGTTTTCTTTAGTTATGACACTAATTTTACATTTAGTTTTTTATCTTTAGTGAGTAGTATTTCAAATATAGGTATTTCACTCGAAGTTGATCAAACTCATTTAAACTTTATATATATCTTGCTTGTAATTGTTGGAGGATCCTTTTTTTCTACAAGCTCAGGATTAAGATTTTTGAAAATATATTCTTTGACTAAATATTCTATTAATCAAATTCTTTCTTTTAGTAGACCAAAAAATGTATTTATGAATAAACTGGTTTTTTCTAAAATTAATTTTGATGCAAAAGATATAAATAAATATTTTTTAACTATAATAATTTTTGTTATTTCTCTTTTTTCCTTAACTATATTATTGTCCTTATCTAATATTCAGTTTGAATATTCATTTAAATTAGCTGTATTGACCTTAATGAATACAGTTAATTCTTCAGCTTATGGTGTATCGGATTTTGATTTTCAAAGTTTACACTTTTTAACCAAATATTTTCTTATTTTTTTTATGATAATCGGTAGGGTTGAACTTTTATCTTTATTATTAATAGCTAAAAAATTTCTTTTTAAAAATTAATTAAGTATTATATATATCAATAAATTTTGCGCCCTTAGCTCAGCTGGATAGAGCATCGGTTTTCTAAACCGAGGGTCGTAGGTTCGAATCCTTCAGGGCGCGCCATTTCTCATATTTTTAGCAAATAATAATTTAATATTTAGCTTGACGTGATTTAATATTGAACTTGTTTTTTTTATTATTTTTCCTTGAACAGTAATTTCTTACATGCTTAAATTAAGAATATTCAAAAGTAATTTTGAATTATTTGTTAACAAATAAAAATAACATAAAGGAAGAATAATGTTTAAATACTTAAAACAATTAACTTCTTTAGTTGCTATGGTTGCAGTGTTGTTTACTTTTACAACAGAAACTATGGCTGCTAAAAAATCTAAAACACTTAAAAACACTCAAAAGAAGGGTTTTGTAAGATGTGGAGTATCTCAAGGTCTTCCAGGATTTTCTAATGCTGATGCTGCAGGAAATTGGACTGGTGTTGACGTTGATGTATGTAGAGCGGTAGCTGCTGCAGTATTAGGTGATGCAAACAAAGTTAAGTTTACACCACTAAGTGCTAAAGAAAGATTTACTGCTTTAACTTCTAATGAGATTGATATCTTATCAAGAAACACAACTTGGACTCTTTCTAGGGATGCTGACATCGGACTTACTTTCGTAGGAGTAAACTTCTATGATGGTCAAGGTTTTATGGTTAGAAAAAATTCTGGATATTCATCTGTGAATGATTTCAAAAACGGTATTTCTGCATGTACAAACTTAGGAACAACAACTGAGCTTAATATGAGAGACTTCTTTAATTCAAAAGGAATTTCTTATGAGCCAGTAACTTTCGAAAAGGCTGACGAAGTTGTTGCTGCGTATGATGCTGGAAGATGTGATACATATACAACTGATAAGTCTGGTTTAGCTGCTCAAAGAATTAAATTGAGTTCTCCAGATGACCACATAGTTTTACCTGAAACTATTTCAAAAGAGCCTTTAGGCCCTGTTGTTAGACAAGGTGATTCTGTATGGGAAGATATCGTAAGATGGTCTCTTAACACTATGATTGAAGCTGAAGAGTATGGTGTTACTTCTGCTAATGCAGACTCTATGAAAACTTCAGACAATCCAGCTGTAAAAAGATTAGTTGGTGCTGAAGGTGAATTAGGAGCTGCTTTAGGTTTAGATAATGACTGGAGTTTAAGAATTATCAAACAAGTTGGTAACTACGGTGAAAGCTACAAAAGAAATATTGCTGACACTGGAATTCTACCTGATAGAGGTCCAAATGAATTATGGACTAAAGGTGGAATACTTTATGTACCACCAGCAAGATAATTTAGATCTTTAAATAAAACTTAAAAAGGGCTAGATTTTTCTAGCCCTTTTTTTTATAAGTCTTGAATTATTGTGAATATTAAAAAAATATTACCCCAATTACTTACACTTCTAGTTGTAATTCTAATATTCGGATTTTTTTCCTATAACGCTCAAGTTAATATGGAGAATAGGGGAATTACTTTTGGGTATGGTTTTTTATCTCAAGAGTCCTCTTTTGATGTACAATTTTCATTAATTGAATTTGATGGTTCTCACTCATATTTTAGAGCATATCTTGTTGGTTTATTAAATACTATTTTAGTTTCTGTTATAGGAATTATATTTGCAACTATTATCGGAGTGGTTGTTGGAATTGCAAGATTATCAAACAACTATCTAATAAATAGAACCGCTGGAGTTTACGTAGAATTTTTTAGAAATATTCCTTTATTATTACAAATATTTTTTTGGTATTTTGCCGCTTTAAGAGCATTGCCATTGCCTCAAGATACTGAGCCTATGTTTGGGGTTTTTTTTCTAACAATAAAAGGTTTTTTTGTTCCAGCTTTTGTTTGGAATAATTTAGATATTTTTATTTATTCAATAATTGCTGCAATAATTTCAATTATTTTTGTAAGAATTTATGCAAGAAAAAAACAAGAGAACGATGGTATACAAACACCAGTTCTATCAATTTCAATAGGTCTTTTATTAATTTTACCAATTTTAAGTTTTTTAATAGGAGGTGTTGATGCTTCAGTTGAAATACCTGTAATTAAACAATTGTCTCAATCTGGTTTCACCTATGAAGGAGGAATAAAATTACCACCTGAATTAATATCTCTTGCTTTAGCTTTATCACTATATACAGCAACTTTTATTGCCGAATGTGTTCGAGCAGGTGTTCAGGGTGTAAGTAAAGGTCAAAAAGAAGCTGCGGCCTCTATAGGATTAACTCCAAATCAAGTGTTAAAACTTGTTATAATGCCTCAAGCTTTAAGGATTATAATTCCTCCTACTACAAATCAATATTTAAACTTAACTAAAAACTCATCACTCGCAGCTGCGATTGCTTATCCTGATTTAGTTCTAGTATTTGCAGGAACTGCATTAATGCAAACAGGTAGAGCGATAGAAATTGTTTCGATAACAATGTTAACATATCTATCTTTAAGTATATCAATTTCAATATTTATGAATTGGTATAATAAAAAAATAGCTATTAAAGAAAAATAATGAATAAATTAAATTTTTTACAACCAGATAAAAATAATCTTAATACTTACCTATATACAGGTGTAATTTTAGTAGCACTAAGTATATTTATAGTTTTTTTAAATTCTTTTTTTAATAAAGATATAATTTCTTTTTTACCTGGATCAATTAGTTTCTTTTTACCACTGATTTTAGGTTTTATTGGACTTCATTTGATTAGAATTGATTATTCAGGGTTAAAGTTTTTAGATAAAGTTAATAAAAATATAAATACCAACAATTTTAATGCTTTTTTATCATTATTAATTGTATTCGTGATCATTAAATCACTCCCACCATTATTAAGTTGGTTTATTTTAGATGCAAATATTGCTGGAGATTCAAAAGATGTTTGTACAGGTAGTGGCGCTTGTTGGACTTATATTAAAATTTGGTTTAACAGATTTATGTATGGAATGTACCCAAATGCTGAGCAGTGGCGTATTAACCTATCTTTTATAGCTTTAGCTTTTCTTGGTACTATTGGTTTCTTTGCTACTGAAAAATTTAAAAAATATTTGACTCTTTATTATGTAGTTGTTTATCCTGTAATAGCTTTTTTCTTTATTTTCTTTTTTATATCAGGCGGTCCAATATTTTTTGATTTCTCATATGGAATTATTGCTGCTGTAATTTCAATTATAATTGGTTTTTTTATTCCTTCAAAATTTAAAATGTACTATTTTATTATAGTTCCAATCACGCTCTATATATTGCTAAAATATGTATTTTTTTATGAAGAGCTTATTGAACTTGGTAAATTAGAAGCATTAGAGTGGGTAGAGACAGGTGCTTGGGGAGGTTTATCTTTAACTTTTATAGTGTCATTTTTTTGTTTGATTTTCTGTTTTCCTATAGGTTTGTTTTTGTCTTTGGGCAGAAGATCTGATTTTCCAATAATTAAATATTTTTCAATAGGAATGATTGAATTTTGGAGAGGTGTTCCATTGATTACGGTATTGTTTATGTCCTCAGTAATGTTTCCAATGTTTTTACCTGAAGATATGTTTATTGATAAATTAGTAAGGGTAATTATTGCAATCTCATTATTTGAAGCTGCTTATGTCGCTGAGGTTATTAGAGGTGGTTTGCAAGCATTACCAAGAGGCCAATATGATGCTGCTAAATCTTTAGGAATGGGTTATTGGAAAATGCATATTTTAGTGATTTTACCTCAGGCACTTAAACTTGTAATTCCTGGCATTGCTAATACATTTTTAGCGCTTGTAAAAGATACTCCTTTAATATTTGTTGTTGGACTTTTAGAAATTGTTGGAATGCTAAATCTTGCTAAAACAAACCCAGAGTGGCTAGGATTTGCAATGGAAGGTTATGTTTTTGCATCAGTACTATTTTTTATTATTTGCTATGCAATGAGTAAATATAGTTATAATTTAGAACAAAAATATAAAACGGAAAGATAATGTCAGATAAAATAATTCAGATCACAGAAATGAATAAGTGGTTCGGTGATTTTCAAGTATTAAAAAATATTAATTTAGAAGTAGAAAAAAATAAAAAAATTGTTGTCTGTGGACCCTCCGGGTCAGGTAAATCAACATTAATTAGATGTATAAACAGACTTGAAGAACATCAACAAGGTTCAATTATAGTAGATGGAAATGAATTAACAGAGGACACTAAAGACATAGAAAAAATTAGGGCTGAGGTTGGGATGGTTTTTCAACAATTTAATTTATTTCCTCATCTTTCTATTTTAGATAATTGTACGCTAGCGCCAATTTGGGTAAAAAAAATGCCAAAAAAAGAAGCGGAAAATTTAGCTCTTCAGCATTTAGAAAAAGTACAAATTGCAGATCAAGCTAATAAATATCCAGGACAACTTTCAGGTGGTCAACAACAAAGATGTGCAATTGCTAGAGCACTATGCATGGAGCCAAAAATAATGTTATTTGATGAACCAACATCAGCTCTAGACCCAGAAATGATTAAAGAAGTGTTAGATGCAATGGTTAATTTAGCAAAAGCAGGAATGACAATGATTGTGGTAACACATGAAATGGGATTTGCAAAAGAGGTTGCAGATGAAGTAATTTTTATGGATGAAGGGATGATAGTTGAAAGAGCCGAAACCAAAGAGTTTTTTGCTAACCCAAAGAGTGATAGAACTAAGCTATTTTTAAGTCAAATCTTATAAAAATATATAATAATCTAGTTATTATTTAGATTAACTCAATCTAAATATGTTTGTTTTGCATTCAACTAATGCTTGACAGTATTTTGATTTTTTCAAATTTTTTATAAAAATAAATAAATTTTTTTATTGCAGTAACATTAATAAATAGGTTGAATACCTATTATAAAATTTAATTAAGAGGGGTCTTAATGGAAGATAATTTCAATAAACACTTAGGCAATAAGCTTAAGCTAAGAAGATTAGCTTTAGGTTTAACACAGACAAAAGTAGCTAAAGCAATTAACGTGACATTTCAACAAATCCAAAAATATGAAAAAGGTACAAATGGAGTAAGTTCTATTAGATTACTTCAACTTGCAAATTATTTAAAAGTACCGATCAATTATTTTTTCGAAGATTTTTCAGAATATTTAGTAAATTTAGAAAAATCACAAGAAGGTCACATGAATGTTAATTATAATTTTTTAGTAAAATTATATTCAGAACTTAGTGCTGATCAAAAACTTAAATTTAATAAGTCTTTGCAAATATCTGGATCAGGAATTTCAAAAGCAGTTTAAATTAATTTGTATCTGACCCCATATTAATTTTTTGAAAGTTACTTGATTTATTTTTGGCTCCTCGGGCAGGACTCGAACCTGCGACCAATTGATTAACAGTCAACTGCTCTACCAACTGAGCTACCGAGGAATGTAAAAAAGCCAACTTACTTTTTTTTAGAACTAAAACAAGATTTTTTTTGGAGGCAACGCCCGGAATCGAACCGGGATACAAGGATTTGCAATCCTCTGCGTAACCATTCCGCCACGTTGCCATCTTATTTTTAGCTAATAGCTACAGATGCCTTTTTATATTAAATTTTTTCTATTAGTCTATTAAATAACGAACCAAATTGATTATTGTTAATTTAGATTATTAAATTATAAACTTTAACATCAATGAGTAGCGATAAATATATACATTCTGATGTAGAAAATAGAATTTATTCTTATTGGGAAAAAAATGGTCTTTTTAAACCTAAGGAAAATTCAAAAAAATTTTCAATAGTAATTCCTCCACCAAATGTAACTGGTAGTTTGCACATGGGTCATGCATTGAATAATTCTATTCAAGATTTATTGGTTCGTTATCATAGAATGAATAATTTTGAAACATTATGGCAACCAGGTACAGACCATGCTGGAATTGCTACACAAGCTTTAGTCGAGAAAAAATTAACTTCTGAAAAAATTGATAAAAATGAAATTGGTAGAGAAAAATTTATTGAAAAAGTTTGGGAATGGAAAGATCAATATGGAGACATCATAATCAACCAATTAAAAAAACTTGGTTGCTCTTGTGATTGGTCAAGAAATGCTTTCACCATGGATGAGAATTTATCCAAATCAGTAATTAAGGTTTTTGTAGATCTTTACAACAAAGGCTTAATCTACAAAGATAAAAAATTAGTTAATTGGGATACAGTTTTAAAAACAGCTATTTCAGACCTAGAAGTAGATCAAAGAGAAGTAAATTCTAAAATTTATTACATCAGATATCCAATAGATGGAACTGAAGAATTTATTACAATTGCAACAACAAGACCCGAAACAATGCTGGGTGATACGGCTATAGCCGTAAATCCAAAAGATGAACGATTTAAATCGTTTGTTGGAAAAACAGTAACTATTCCTATTGTTGGAAGAAAAATAAAAATTATTGAAGATGATTATGCGGACCCTGAACAAGGAACAGGGGCATTAAAAATAACTCCTGCACATGATTTTAATGACTATGATGTTGGTCAAAGAAATAATCTTGAAATAATAAATATTTTTACTGAAGCTGGTAAAATAAATGAAAATGCTCCAGAACATTATGTGGGCCTTGATAGGTTTGAAGCTAGAAAAAGAATTTTAAAAGAACTTAAAGAAAAAGAATTTTTTGTAAAAGAAGAAAATATTAAAAACAAAGTTCCTTACGGTGATAGATCTAATTCAATAATTGAACCTTTTTTAACAGAACAGTGGTTTGCAGATGCTGGTAAATTATCTATTAAAGCTAAAGAAGTTGTTAACTCAAAAAAAACAAATTTCTTTCCTGAGAATTGGTCAAAAACTTATTTCCAATGGATGAATAATATTGAACCATGGTGTATTTCAAGACAACTTTGGTGGGGCCATCAAATACCTGCTTGGTATGGTCCTGATGAAAAAATTTTTGTTGCTGAAAATGAAGATGATGCAAAACAACAAGCTAAAAAACATTATGGTAAAGACGTTGAATTAAATCGTGATCCAGATGTTTTAGATACTTGGTTCTCATCTGGCTTATGGCCTTTTGCTACACTTGGTTGGCCGGATGATAATAAATATGTAGATAAATTTTACCCAACGTCAGTATTAGTTACAGGTTTTGATATTATATTTTTCTGGGTAGCCAGGATGATTATGTTTGGTACTGAATTTTTAAACAAAGAACCATTTAAAGATATTTATGTTCATGCATTGGTTAGAGATGAAAAGGGACAGAAAATGTCTAAGTCTAAAGGTAATGTAATTGACCCTTTAGATTTAATTGAAAAATATAGTGCAGATGCTCTTAGATTTACTTTGCTATCCATGGCTTCACCTGGCACAGATGTTAAGCTTTCTGAAGATAGAGTTAAAGGTTATAGAAATTTTTTAAATAAATTATGGAATGCAAATAATTTTTTAATCACTAATGAATGTGATTTTAAAGATATAGATAAAGTTCCTAATTTAAATGTAAATATTAACAAATGGATTTATTCAGAACTTGTTGAAACTAAAAATAAGATAGAAAAAAACCTTGAGGATTATAGATTTGATGAAGCAGCTAAAAATGCTTATCAATTTGCATGGCATTCTTATTGCGATTGGTATTTAGAGCTGTCTAAAACAATACTATTTTCAGACGATGAAAAAGCTAAAGCAGAGGTTAAAAAAGTATCATCTTTTGTATTCAAACAAATTTTGATTTTGCTACATCCTTTTATTCCTTTTGTTACTGAAGAAATTTGGCTTAAAAATAAATTTGATAATGACGGTAGTGATTATTTGATGCTTAAAAATTGGTTATCAGGTGAAATAAATAAGGATACCAGTACTGAACAGGTTGAAAATATCATCAATATTATTTCAGAGATTAGATCATTTAAAAATGAGCTAAATGTAAGCCCAGGCTCATTTATTGATGTATCAATAAGTAATATTAATAAAAATCAAAAAGACTTTATTAATACAAATGAAATTATTCTAAAAAAACTTGCGAGAATAAATAGCATATTGGATAAGGATTTAGATAAACCAGCTGCGACAATGGTTGTATCTGGTGATTTGTTTAAGATTTATTTTGATAAAGATGTTGATTTAAAATTAATAAAAGAAAATTTAACAAATAAACAAAGTAGATTAGAGCAAGAGATGAATAAAATATCTCAAAGATTAGAGAATAAAAGTTTCGTAGATCGAGCTCCAAAAGAGATTGTTGAACAAGAAAAAAATAATTATAATAATTTAAAGAATGATATTGAGAAAATATCAGTAACAATAAAGGGTATATAATGGCTAAATTCAATAAAAAGAAACTTCCAAGTAGACATACATCATTAGGGGCAGATAGAGCTCCGCACAGATCATTTTATTATGCAATGGGAGAAACTGAGAAAGATGTAGCAAAACCCTTTGTTGGCGTCGTTTCCACATGGAATGAGGCAGCGCCTTGTAATATTGCGCTAATGAGACAGGCTCAATCAGTTAAAAAAGGAGTTAGAGCTAATGGTGGAACCCCAAGAGAATTTTGCACAATTACTGTAACTGATGGTATTGCAATGGGTCATGAAGGAATGAAGTCATCATTAATATCTAGAGAAGTAATAGCAGATTCTGCTGAACTTACGGTAAGAGGCCATTGTTATGATGCTTTAGTTGGTATTGCTGGATGTGATAAATCCTTACCAGGTCTAATGATGTCTATGGTTAGACTGAATGTACCAAGTGTATTTATATATGGTGGATCAATCCTTCCAGGCAAATATAAAGGAAAAGATGTAACAGTTGTGGATGTATTTGAGGCGGTAGGAAAACATTCAACAGGTCAAATGTCTGCTGCAGAACTTAGAAAATTAGAATTAGTTGCTTGTCCTAGTGCAGGTGCTTGTGGTGGACAATTTACTGCAAATACAATGGCATGTGTGTCTGAAGCAATTGGATTAGCATTACCTTATTCAGCAGGAACACCAGCTCCATATGAAGAAAGAGATAAATACGCTAAAGCTAGTGGTAAAACGGTTATGAACCTTTTGAAAAAAGGAATTAAACCAAGAGACATTGTTACAAGAAAAGCATTAGAAAATGCTGCAACAGTTGTTGCTGCAACTGGTGGTTCTACAAATGCAGGATTACATTTACCTGCTATTGCAAACGAAGCAGGAATTAAATTTGATTTAATGGATGTTGCTAAAATTTTTAAAAGAACACCTTATCTTGCAGATTTAAAACCAGGTGGAAAATATGTTGCAAAAGATATGTGGTTAGCAGGTGGTGTTCCAATGTTATTAAAAACTTTATATGAAGGCGGATATATTCATGGTGACTGCATGACTGTTACTGGAAAAACTATGAAGGAAAATTTAAAAGGAATTAAATTTAATACAAAACAAAAAGTAATGAGATCTTATAAAAATCCATTATCAACAACAGGAGGTGTTGTTGGATTGAAAGGAAACTTAGCGCCTGAAGGTGCAATTGTTAAAGTTGCTGGACTTAAAAAATTACAATTTACTGGAAAAGCAAGATGCTTTGAAAATGAGGAAAGTGCAATGAAAGCGGTTCAAAGCAAAAAGTATAATGATGGTGATGTAATTATAATTAGATACGAAGGACCTGTTGGAGGTCCAGGTATGAGAGAAATGTTATCTACAACAAGTGCAATTTATGGACAGGGCAAAGGGGAGAAAGTAGCCCTTATTACAGACGGTAGGTTCTCTGGAGCCACCAGAGGCTTTTGTGTCGGTCACGTGGGCCCTGAAGCCGCTCTAGGGGGTCCTATAGGCCTTTTACGTACAGGAGATATCATTGATATCGATGCTAAAAAAGGAACTATCAATGTCAGGCTTTCTAAAAAAGAAATGGCTGCAAGAAAAAGAAAATGGAAGGCTAGAAAATCAGATTTTGGATCAGGTACTTTATGGAAATATGCACAAACAGTTGGACCTGCATATTTAGGTGCACCAACACATCCAGGTAAGAAAAAAGAAGTTAAGGATTATTCAGAGATTTAATGAAAATTCGTCCAGTTATTTTATGTGGAGGAGCTGGAACTCGACTTTGGCCAAATTCTAAAAATCATCAAGCTAAACAATTTATTGATTTTGGTAATTGGACTTTACTTGGAAAAACACTTGAGAGAACAAAAGCATCAATTTATGACTCTCCAATTATTAGTACAAATAAGAAATACTTAAGCAAAGTAAAACAGCATTTAAGAAAAAACAAAATAAGCAAATATAAAATTGTTGTAGAGCCTGCAAAAAGAAACACTGCACCAGCTATATTAAGTACAGCTTTAATTAAAGATATTCCAGACAATCAGCCTTTAATGTTTTTTACAGCAGATCATTTGATTGAAAAGATGAGTATTTTTAATAAGGCGATAAATAAAAATAAATCAAACCTTAATAAAGAAAATATATTTGTTTTTGGAATTAAACCTAAATCTCCAACTAGTGATTATGGTTATTTTTTAACTAAAAAAATTAAAGGTAATATTAATAAAGTAACAAGATTTATTGAAAAACCAAAAGAAGCTAAAGCAAAACAAATTATAAAGAATAAAGGTTATTGGAATTCTGGAATGTTTTATCTTAGAAAAGATTCCATTATTAATAACTTTAAAAAATATCAGCCTAAAACTTATAGAAATTGTGTAAATGCAGTTAATAAAGCAAAATATAAGGCTAATACATATTATCTAAACAAAGCTTCATTTATAAAAGCGACTGCTAAATCTTTTGATTATGCAATTTTAGAAAAGACCAAACAAATTAACGCTATCAAATTAGATATTCCTTGGTCAGATCTTGGTAGTTGGAAAGAAATTTTAAAGATGTATTACAAAAATAAAAACAAATATATTAAGAAAAAAAATGTCTATTACCGTCCATGGGGCAGATATACCAATCTATTTGAAGGAAAAGAGTTTTTAATTAAAGAGCTATATGTAAAACCAAAAGGCATTTTAAGTTTGCAAAAACACCATCATCGAGCTGAACATTGGTTAGTTACACAAGGCAATGCTAAAATAACTCTTAATAAAGATATAATTGTTAAAAAACCAGGTGAACATATATTCATTCCGTTAGAAGCAATCCATAGAGTTCAAAATCCAGGAAAAAAACCTGTTAAAATTGTCGAAGCCCAAGTTGGCTCAATTTTAAAGGAAAGTGATATTGTTAGATATCAAGATGTATATGGTAGAGTAAAGTAATGGAGTTATTAACAATAATTTTATTATTAATAATTGCTCTTCTAACTTATCTATTATTAAAAAAAGAAAAAGTATTAGGTATTAAAACTGAAACTAAAGATAATAACGATCAAATTAAAGTTGTAGAAAATAAAGACTATAGAAAAAATATTTATGATTTATTAAATTATATTCCTGAAGGAATAATAATTTTAGACAAAGGTAAGAAAATTCTCTTCAGCAACAACTCTGCTAATAAATTATTTCAGATAAAACTAGAAGAGAATATAAGCGGCTTTTTAAGAAACCCTGATCTTTTAAGTTCAATTGATAAATCATTTGAGGGTAACAATGTTTCAGATCTTGAAATTGAAATTAGAAATCAAGCTATTCAAAGATTAAATATAACAATTTACCTTGATCAGAATAATCTATTTTTTGATGAAGTATGCTGTGTCTTATTCATAAGGGATTTAACTGAATTCCATAAATTTCAACAATTAAAATCTGATTTTGTCGCTAACGTATCACATGAGCTAAGAACACCTCTACAATCCATTAAAATGGGACTTGAAACATTTGAAAATAATTCAGATTTAAAAAAGAATTCTGAAGTAACTAATTTATTACCAGTAATGAGCTCTCAATCTGAGAGAATGGAAAATTTAATCAGAGATTTATTGTCATTATCAAAAATTGAATTA
>CACDTF010000008.1 GCA_902555665.1 uncultured Pelagibacteraceae bacterium | reverse complement strand
AATTATATCTAACAAAGCCAATTTTTTTTAATTCAATATTTTTAGCAGTAAAATTTTTTAAATAACTTAATTCATCGTCATTACAACCAAAGAGAATGGTATTTGTAGGAAACTTTTTTAGGTTTTCAATCCTAATTTTCATTTCAATATTATTTAAATCTAGTTGAGTATTTCTATATTTCTCAAATTCAGATCCTCTTAAAGTAATAGCATGTGGGAAAAGTAAAAATCTAGCATTTCTAAAATTATTAATCCAATTATGGTAATTTGAATCAAAATCTGCACAAAGTATATAATTTACAATATTTTTTTTTTTACAAAAAGAGATGTATGTGACGGAATATAACCAATATTTATTAATTTTTTTTTTAAATCATAAGACTTGTAATATCTAATTAACTTTTCATTTTTTTTATAGACTGTATTTCCATAAACAAAATCAATTTTTTTCTGAAATGCTTTTGAAATTATTTTAAAAATTTTATTATTTGAATAAGTATCATCATCTCCCATGATATTTAAAACTTGACCTGAAGATTTTTTAATCCCAAAGTTTAAACATTTATAAATAGAAGAATTTTTTAAATGATAAATTTTTATATTTTTGTAATTTTTAAATTTGTTTTTAAGCAACTGAGATTGTTTAATATTTTTTGATCCATCAATTACTAATAATTCTTTATTATTATATTGTTGAGAAAGAAAGCTATTTATCAATAAATCAATTTTTTCAAAACTATTATATGCTGAACAAATAGTACTAATTTTTAACATATTTTAATAAGAAGAAATAAATTAAAATACTGACTATTAAACTAAATATACCATGTAAATCAAAAAAATTATAAATAAACAATGGAATTAATAAGATTAATAGATAAATAAATAATGTCTGTGTTAGTTTAAATTTTCTAATCATTAAATGATGAAGATGGTTCTGATCACCATCAAAAGGATTTTTATTTTTATATAATCTAAAAATGAATAATCTTAATAAATCATACCCAGGAATACATAAAAGCAGAAATATTTCCTCAGCTGGGAAATTTCTATAATCATTTTTGAAAGAAATAATTATTAACTCTGCTAACAAGAAAGAAAGAAGATAAACACCTCCATCACCTAAGAAACATTTCTGTTTAAAATTATAAAATAAAAAACAAATTAAACAAATTACTATAATGAAAATAATTTCTAGGTTAATACCAGTTTTAATTCCAAGATATGAATAAAATATTAAAAAGATTAAGCCAGCTAGACCATCTATTCCGTCTACAAAATTCATAGCATTTATTAAAAGCAAAAAACATAAACAAGTAAAAAAAATGCTAAATGGAAAATTAATTTTATATAGAGTATTATTTAAATTTATGAAATTTAATTCATAATTACTATCAAAGTTTACAAGAGAAATAACTAATAAAGAAAATAGGGTAATTCTAATTAGAGGTTTAATATTTACTTTGTCATCTAATGCTCCAATGCCAAATGCAATTAAGGGAAAAATTATTAGATTAGGATCTAACATCAATGAACTTGAAGAAAAAATTGCATAGTTTAATAAAGAGAATGCAAATAAATATCCTCCAGAATATATATCTTTATTGTCTTTATGAATTAAAATAGGTAGAAATTTGTAGTGTTTGAAAAATAATAATATTATAAGAATTTGTGATATTATTAAACTATTCATTAGGAAACAAATTATACATATGTGCAAATAAAATAAAATTCAACAATTATGATTGCAGTAATTTTATCAGGTGGGTTAGGAACAAGAATTTCTAATGAGACTATAAACAAACCCAAACCATTAGTTTTATTAAATAAAAAACCAATAATATCATATATAATATCACATTATAGGAATAATAGTATTAATCAATTTTGTATAGCAGGGGGATATAAATATAAAAGTTTAAATTCTTATTTTAGAAATTTAAAAGATAAAAATATTTTTTTTGATAATTCCAAAAAAAAATCTTTTGATGAAAATATTTATAAAAAATTTTTAGAATCAACAAATAAAAAAAAATACTTTTTAAAGGTGGTTGATACAGGGCTCAAAACTTTGACTGGTGGTAGAGTTGCAAAATTGAGAGTAGTGTTAGAAAAATATGAGTATTTTTTTTTAACTTATGGGGACGGTTTGTCAAATATAAATATTTTGAAATCATTAAATGAATTTAAAAAGAATAACTCAATTACACAAGTCACAGCAGTAAAATCTCCACCTCGTTTTGGAGAAATTATATTTAATAATAAAAATTATCTTGTAAAAAGTTTTGAAGAAAAACCCCATCAGGATTCAAGTTGGATTAATGGGGGGTTTTTTGTAGTTAATAATGAAATCTTAAAATATGTAAAAAAAAGTGATAATTTTGAAAAAGATACTTTACCACGGCTTGTAAAAAAAAAAAAATTAGCTTATTACAAACATCATGGTTATTGGCAATGCATGGATACTCCAAGAGATAAAATTAAACTTGAAAAAGATTTAAGAAGTGGAAAAATTAAATTTTAAAAAATTTTTATTTTACAAAAATAAAAAAGTATTAATAACTGGAAATACAGGTTTTAAAGGTTCATGGTTAAGTATATGGCTTTTAAATTGTGGTGCTAAAGTTTACGGAATTTCCAAAGATATACCAACTAAACCTTCATTATTTAAAAAAGCTAATTTAGAAAAAAAAATCAAAACTTATTACTTTGATATTAAAAATTACAACAAGTTATCAAAAACAATTAATTTAATTAAACCAGATTTTATTTTTCATTTAGCTGCACAATCTATAGTTTCAAAAAGTTTTGAAAAACCGATGGAAACATATTTTAGTAATTCTGTAGGAACGGCTAATATATTAGAGTTTCTAAGAAATACTGACAAAAAAATTAGAACAATCTTAATTACAAGCGATAAATGTTACTACCCAACAAAAAAAGGATATTATGATGAAAAAAATAGATTGGGAGGTATTGACCCATATAGTGGTTCCAAGGCTATTGCAGAAATTTTTTTTGAAAATTATTTTCAATCATATTTATTTAAAAAAAAAAATATTTCTTGCATCTCCGTTAGGGCTGGAAATGTTATAGGTGGCGGAGATTGGACAGATAACAGGATTGTTCCAGATTTTTTTAAAAGTCTTACAAAACAAAATAAATTTATCCTTAGAAACCCTAAATCAAATAGACCATGGCAACATGTAATGGAACCAATTGCAGCGTACCTTTTTTTAATGATTAATTTATCAAAAAAAAGAAATAAAATTAATGGAGAAAGTTTTAATATTGGACCCAACATAAAAAATAATTTGAGTGTTTTAAATTTAATAAATAAAATAAAAAAATATTACGGACATGAAATTAAAATTTTTTATAAAAAAAAAAAATTATTTGTTGAAACATCTAAATTAAATTTAAATACAAAAAAGGTATTTAAATACATTGGATGGAAAAACAAATTAAGTACGGATCAAACGGCTTTGCTTGTTTCGAATTGGTATAAAGAATATTTTAAAAATAAAACAAATGCTTTTGAAATTACAAGAAAACAAATTAAAGATTACATAAAAATAAACAAATGATAATAAAATCATTAAAAAAAATTACCTTAAAAAAAAGTAAAATAATTAAAATTTATAATAAAAAAAAAGACAAAAAAAAAATTAATGAAGTTTATTTAGTTACTTTAAAAAAAGGAGCTCAAAAAGATTGGAGGCAACACTTAAATGCAAATAAAACTCTAATCAATCTTGAGGGAATAATTGGTATTAATATAAAAATTAAAAATAGAATAATTTTTAAAAAGTTAAAACAATTTGAAAAATTATATTTACCAAAAAAAACTATTTTTAATTTTAATAATCAAAGTAAAAAAGAGTCTAAACTTTTGGTTTTTTCAGACTTAGAAAATTTTAAATTATCTACGAATAAAAAATTTGATTTTATTAAGATATAATTTGAATATCGATATAGATAAAAAATATTCATAAAATAATCTTTGATATAAGTAAAAAACGCCAGCTTTTTTGTAAAAAAAAATTTTTTTAAAAAAAATTAAGAAAAAAAATAACATTAAAATATTTATAGGAATTAATCTTCTAATTTTGTCTTGCAATCTTAATTTTGAGTATTTTTTTTTAGTAATTCTTAGGGCATCTTTTTTTGAATACTCAATTTGATTTTTTTTCCAAGTATAGAAATCATTTAAATCTTTTAAGTTTTCATGAAAAATACACTCATCCAAAATTTTAACTTTTCCTTTGTTGTTAAAATATAATTTTTCCCCATGTCCTAATCTTTTGAATTTAAAATTATAATTTTTAAATAACAAAATTTTTTTTGGATAGATGTCTTCCTTAATAATTGTGTTAAAAATTTTATTATAAATGGGTATTTTGAAACCAATTATATGCAGCTTATTAATTGCTTTTTCATCGAGATGTTTAATTTTTTTAATTAATTCGTTCGATAAAACATAATCTGCATCAAGCAATAATATCCATTTATTTTTTGTTTTATTAATTAAATAATTTAACTTTGAAACATAGTCATAACTTTTCTTTAAAGAGATTAACTTTACATTTTTGAATTTTTTTGAAATTTCTATTGTTTTATCTGTACTTTTACTATCTAAAATAATTATTTTTTTTGCCCATCTCAATTTTTTCAAACTTTTTTTTATATTTAGTTCTTCATTAAACGTTGGTATGCATATAATAGGGTTCATAAATTAATTATGTTTTTTTTAAAATATAAAAGTCAGTTAGATAACTTATTAAATTTTAGATATATTTTTTTAATATATTCTTTCTTTATTTTATACTCATTTTTTTCATCAAATGTACCTAGGTTCATAGAATTTCAGCATTTTTTAATGTTATTGACTATGACAATATTATTTTTTTTAATTTTATTTGAAAATAAAAATTTTTTAAATACGCAATTTTATAAAAATAATTTATTTTTTTTATTTACTCTTTTTATTTTACTTTATGGAACTTTAATAGGATTAATTAACAACAATAGTTTAGGCAACATATTTAGAGATTTTATTTCAGTAGCCACTTTACTTGTCTTTATTATTATAAATTATTTTCGTAATGATAAGAAATGTATTAAGTTAATTTTTATAGCTTTAATTTTTTGTGGTTTAATTTTTTCTATAAAGTCACTTTTGTTTAATAATGAATTTTTTGTAAAAAATAAAATAAATTATCCTCACGGTGATATTGAATTTGTTTCAAAATATTATTTTTTGTATCTAGAAAATACTATTGTTGTTTCTTTAACATTCTTTGGTCTTAAAATAGTTGAAAAGATAAAGAAAAATAAATTTTTCAAATTGCAAATTTATATTTTTTTAATTTCTTTTCCTTTATATGTAGTTTTATTAAATGTTTTACGTGGTCCTTATTTATTTTTTATTTTTAGTATTTTTTTGTATCTAGTATTCACTAAAAGAATAAAAGATATTTTAATAATTATCGGTTTTTTACTGGCAATTATAAATTTTTTTATGATGTATATATTTTTTAATCTTTATTTTTTCTTTAAAAAAAGTAGAGAATTTTTCTTATTTATTCTTATCTTATCTGTTTGTATTTTTATAATCGATCATATTTTTTCTGATTTATTATTTAACAATTCATTTTCAAAAAGAACTAACATTCTAAATATTCTAGATAAATTTTATAAAGCAGGCATTTTTAATAATAGATCTTTAGAATTCTTGGAATATTTAAAAAATATAAATTTTAAAAATTCAATAGGTTTTGGACTTGGTCATCTTATATATAATCCAATTAATTCCAGCAATGTTCTATTTGTTCACAATTTTTTACTTTATTTTACTTATAAATTTGGATTTATTGGAATATTATTTTGTTTAAGCGTTTATTATTATTTTTTTAAAAAAAGTATATTTAGTCTAATAAATCTTAACAACTTACCAAATGAATATAGTATTATGTTTCTCTCCTTATTTTCATCTTTAATTTATCCCCTATTTTTCTCATCTACTTATAAATCAATTACATTTGGTTTTGTTTTGTCTTTATTTTTAATTTTACAATTTCAATATAAAAATGGCGTTATTTCAAAATAAATATTTTTTATATCTAATTTGCTTAATACCAACTTTTCTTGTAGCAGGACCAGCATTGCCTGATTTAACAATTAGTTTAGCTAGTTTATTTTTTTTATATTATTGTTTGACAAAAAAAAAATATTTTTATTTTAAAAATTACTTTTTCTTTTTTTATATAATATTTTGGTTAATAATTGTTCTAGGATCTTTATATTCAAATAATATATTTGTTTCATTAAAATCTTCATTTTTTCACTTTAGATTTATTATATTTTCTTTTTTAATTTATTATTTAATTAAACATAATGATAAATTTCTCAAATATTTTTACAATATTTTAGTTACAACTATAGTAGTTGTAGTTTTGGACGGATATATTCAATTTATTTTTGAAAAGAATATATTAGGTTATGAGATTCCTTATGCAAAACAACGTTTAAGTGGTTTTTTTAATGATGAATGGATATTGGGTAGTTATTTATCTAAGGTCTTACCTCTTTTGTTAGGAACTTATTTTTTAAATAATAAAAAAACAAAAATTGATATTATAATATTAGTTTTAATTATTATTTTTCTAGTTGTATTGGTTTTTTTATCAGGTGAAAGATCTGCTTTTTTCCTTACTTTATTGTTTCTTTCTATATTATTAATTTTTCTAAATATTTCAAAAGTTATTAAATATTCTTTAATTATAATTATGGTTTCTGCTCCTATTTTTATTATTAACTCTAACAATACCTATAAAGAGAGGATGTTTAATCAAATATTAATTAGCTCTGGTATTATGCAAAGTTCAGTTACTAAAGAAGATAACAGAAGTTTAGAATGTTGTTTTTTTCCAAAATATTTATTCTCATATGGACACACTAAACATTTTGCAACAGGTATAGATATGTTTAAAGATAAACCTCTATTAGGTCATGGAATTAAATCATTTAGATTCGACTGTAAAAAATATGAAGTAGACTTCGGATGCTCTACGCATCCCCACAATACATATATACAAGTATTATCAGAGTCTGGTATATTTAGTTTCTTATTAATAATGTCGGCTTTTTTGTGCTGTGTTATTTTAATATTTAAAAATTATTTAGGTAAAAATACACTCTTGGAAAATATTTATAATGCTAGAGTTTGTTTTTTGGGCTGTATAATTATGCACTTATTTCCATTAATACCCACAGGAAGCTTTTTCACAAATTGGATAAGTATACTTTATTTTTTACCTGTAGGTTTTCTATTAGCAACTTATAATTTTTTCTCAAGATATGAACAAAAATAAAATAGCAGTAATAATTCCATGTTTTAAAGTAAAAAACGAAATTAAATATGTTGTAAAAAAATGCCTAAAGTATTTTGATTTAATTATTTGTGTAGATGATTATTGTCCCGAAAAATCAGGAACTTTCATTAAAAAAGAATTTAAAAATAAAAAAAAAGTAAAAGTTATATTTAATAAAAAAAATCTCGGAGTGGGTGGTGCAGTTAAAACAGGATATAAATATCTGTTGAATAAAAATTTTAAATATATTCTTAAAATTGATGGCGATGGACAGATGAATCCCGCTGAATATATAAAATTGATAAAACCTTTTAATGCAAATGGCATCGGTTACACTAAAGGTAATAGATTTTTGTGTTCAGATTACTTCCAAAAAAGCCCAAAAATCAGGTATTATGGAAATTTAATTCTCACTTTTGTAACAAAATTTACCACAGGTTATTGGAATATTTCAGATCCTTTAAATGGTTATATTTGTATTAATATTGATACGCTTAAGAAATTAAATTTTTCAGAAATAAGAAATGATTTTTTTTTTGAGACCAGTATGATTTTTTCTCTAAAAAAAATTAATACAAAAATTAAAGATGTTAAAGTAAGAATTAAATATGAGGGAGAAATTAGTAATTTTAGATTACACAGAGAGTTGTTTAAATTTATTTATTTACACATATTTTATTTTCTTAAAAGAATTAATATATGATTAAACAAAAAAGTTTTTTACATAACTCAGCCTTTGTTTCTGTTGTTTTCTTCATTTCATTAAGTTTATATTGTGCATCAGAAAATGGATATTTGCCATTAGTCCATGGCCCATATTATTTTTCAATTGCTAAGTCATTGTATCATTATAATGAAATAAATTTTTATGCAGTTTATCCACCAATTGAAAGCCTTGTATATAC
The DNA here is from genome assembly GCA_902555665.1 of uncultured Pelagibacteraceae bacterium. Classification (GTDB taxonomy): domain Bacteria; phylum Pseudomonadota; class Alphaproteobacteria; order Pelagibacterales; family Pelagibacteraceae; genus Pelagibacter. The sequence goes on along the minus strand of CACDTF010000008.1, from coordinate 36,658 downwards.
TCTCCAAATTGGCATAAGTTTTGTGGAGTATTTAACTTTTTTTGTTAGTGAGAAATATTGGTTTTTAATATTTTACTTATTAACATCCTTAACTTGGTTGTTAGTATTTAAAGAATTTATAAAGTTTCAAAATACAAATATAAATATAACAGATAAATATATTTTATTTTTTTTATTTTTTTTTCAGCCATACAATTTGAATCAAATTGCAAATTTTTCTAATGAAGCATTTTATTTCCCAATTTTAATTTATTTTTATTTTTCTTTTTATAGAAAATCAATTTCGAATAAATTAAGTAAATCTTATTTAATTTTTTTGTCTGCTTTTATTATTTTGGGAGTGTATTTTAGATTACATCATGTTGTAGTGTGTATAAATTTCTTTATTTTTACATTATTTTTAAAAGATATTAAAAAAATTTTATTCATCTTATTAATTGGAATTTTAAATTTGATAATTTTTTATTGGATAATGCATTATACAAATTTAAATTCAGTTTTTAATGATCACGTAAATTATGTGGAAAAAAGTATGGGACTCCTGCATTTTATACAAACATTCATTTATAAATTTTTCCTGATTATGTCTTATCCAATTTTGATAGAAAAATTTATAAGTAATTCTATATTGTTTTATTTAGTAGGAATAATTTTTTTAATAATACTAATTATCGGATTTGTTAAAAATAAATCTAATAGCTTTAATTTTTATAACTTATCTTATTTAATTTTATCTATCTTATTTGTAATATCGTTACCTCCATTTGAATACAGTTATATTTTACCCTTTTCTTTTGTAATTTTCTTTTATTGCTTTGTATCTTTTAAAAATTTTTTTCAAAAGAATTACATTAAATTGTTTTTATACATAATAGGTTTTAGTTTTTTGACCTTAGTTACAGTTTATTTTTTTGTTCCCACACAAAATGTAGAAGGGTTTACATATCGAAAATATATTAAAGATATTAAAAATAATTATATTGAAGATAAAGATCAACCTTATCTATTGACATATGCCATTGATGATATTTTTGATCACGTAGAAGATTTTTATTGGCAAAATGATAGTAAAAAACCTTTTTGCCAGATAAGCGTAGAATTTGATGAGTGTAAAAATATTCAAGAAATTGATAATGTAGAGATTATAAAAATAATTGGAAAAAATTATCACAACATAAATACAATACTTAAAAAGAAGTATAAAAATCCGGATATAGAAACCTTTAATAAGGAGGAGCAAATTCCAGAAATGATTGCGAACAAGTTAAATTTTTCAGATTATAAGTTGGAGAAAATCTATGTTTCAGATTATTGGTATTATTATTTGTACGGCATAATTCAAAATGAAAAATAAAAAAAAGATTGTACAAAAAAAAATTTTAATTTTAGGAGCCACATCATTTATTGGATTTAATTTATGTTTAGAATTATTTAAAAAAAACTTTCAAATCCTGGGTGTAACTTCACTTAAAATAAATAAAGAAAAAAAAGTAAAATTAAAAATATTAAGGAAAAAAAAAATAACAATAATTAAAAAAAATCTTTTAAATGAACTTTCTTACAAATATTTTGATAGTTTTGATGTAATAATTAACTGTATTGGATGGACAAAAAATTTTAATAAATCTCACTATAATTTTAAGAAAGTCAAAAAAAATTATGATATTTTTTTTGACTTAATTCAAAAATTTTTAATCAGAAAAGAAGTTCCTTTATATATTGAAATGGGGTCATCTACAGAATATGGGAGAAACAAAAATAAATTTTTCGAAGGATCTAAATGTAAACCTAATACAAAATATGGATTACAAAAAAAAATAAATACAGATAAACTAATAAAACTCTCAAAAAAATTAAATACTAATTTTATTATTTTAAGAATTTTTTCTATTTTTGGAAATTTAGACAAAGAAGATAAACTAATAGAATATTTAAAGAATAATCTAGTAATCAAATTAAAAAATCCAAATATTCCTCAAGATTTCATTTCAGTGAATTATCTATCAAAAATAATATTTTCTATATTACAAAAAAATAATAATAAAAAACTAGAAATATACAACTGTTGCTCTGGAAAAGGATTAACTCCATTACAAATATGTAATCTAATGCCTGAAAATAAAAAAAAAGGTATGAAGATTATATTTAATAATTCGAAAGAAAAAAAATTAAATGAAATTTGCATAGGTAGTAATAAAAAAATTTTAAAAAAATTAAAACTTAAGCAAATTGATATAAATAGTGAAATTAAAGATTATTTTTTAAAAAGTCATTAATGAATATTTTAATTATTGGATCAAATTTTGGTAGCAATGTATATTTAGAGGCGTTAAAGAATTTAAAGCTTAAATCGAAAATCGCAATATGCAGCCCAAATATTTACAAAAAAAAAATCGGAAGGAATATTAAAAAATACACTTCTTATAAAGTAGCATTTTCTAAGTTTAAGTTTGATTTAATAATTTTTGCTACTCTTCCTAAAATTCAATTTCGAATAATAAAATATATTTATAATAAAAAAATTAAAACGAAAGGATTAATTTTAGAAAAACCTATTTCAACTAATCTAGAATATACGATAAGTTGTATAAACTATTTAAAGAAAATTAATAGACCATGGTTAATTAATTTTATATTTCCAGAATTACTTGCTTATAGAAGCTTAAAATATCAAATTAAAAAAATAAAATTTACTAAATTAATTTACCAGTGGCAATTTAAACAAGCGTATTTTAAAAATTTAAATAAAACATGGAAAATTGATCCCAACAAAGGTGGGGGGCTAATAAAATTCTATGGAATCCACATTTTTTATCACTTATTAGATTTATTGAACCTTAAAACTTTGCCCGATATTGTTATTAATAAAGCAAACTATCATAAAAAAATTCTCACTGAGCTGTATTTAAATATTAAAAGTAAAAAATTTAATATTGAAATTAATTTTTCAAATAACTCTGATAAAACTTTACATTCAATAAATTTTAAAAACTCAAGAAAGTCTTGTGGGATAATTAATAGAACAAAAAATTGGACTAAACATTTTAAATTTATAAGAGATAAAGAAACTATAACTTATAAAAATGAGGATAGGATACAATTAACTACTAAAAATTTGAAACATTTATTGAACCTTATTCAAAATAATAAAAAACAAATTGATTCTAATTATATAAAAAAAATTATCATGTCCCACAGATTAATTGAAAAAATCGAAAAAAAAGTTGCGAGATTCAACAATTTTAATTGAATAAATATTCATTAATGATAAGTAAATTTTGTTAATGAAAACTGATCATAACTTCGAAGTTGGACCAATAAATTGTTGCCAAATATGCAATTCAAAAAAAATTATTAAGGTCATGGATTTTGGTTATCAACCTCTAGCTGATGATTTAATTACTTTCAAAGAAAAATCTAGAAAGACAGCATTTTATCCACTAGAAGTATATTTGTGTAAAAAATGTGTTTTATTACAAACAGGCTATATTGTTGGAGACAGAACGTTATATAGCAAAAATTATCATTATTTGCCTGGTATTTCAAAAGCTGTTATCGAAAATTTCAAACAATTATCAACTAAATTAACTAAAATTTATAATTTAGACAAATCTTCTATAGTTGCTGATATAGGATGTAATGATGGAAGTTTATTATATGAGTTTAAAAAACTCGGAATAAAAAAAGTAATAGGTATTGAGCCAACAAATACTTTTAAATATGCAAAAAAAAAAAATATAAAAACGGTAAATGATTTTTTTAATATAAAATCGTCTTATAAAGCGCAAAATATATATGGTAAAGCAGATTTAATTGTTACCACTAATGTTTTTGCACATTCTAATAAACTAAGCGATTTTATAAATGGTGTAAAAAAACTTATTAAAACAAGTGGAACTTTTGTTATTGAAAATCACTATCTATTAGACGTAATTAAATTTAATCAATTTGATACTTTTTATCATGAGCATCTAAGAACCTACTCATTATTTAGCCTTATTACACTTATGAAAAAATATGATCTTCATTTAATTGATGCTTATACTTCAAAAAGATATGGTGGGAACATACAAGCTCATTTTAGTCTCAATAGAAAAAAATATAATAAAAATATCTTGAAAATTTTATCTAAGGAAAAAAATTATAAATTATCTTCAATAAGTACTTATCAAAATTTTTTTAATAAAATAAAAAAAGCTGATAAGAAAATGGAAACGTTCATTAGAAAAAATAATTTAAAAAATATTGTTGCTAAATCATTTCCAGCTAGAGCATCAGTAATTTTACATTTTTTTTCAAGTTTAAAAAATAAAATTAAAGTAATTTATGAACAACCAACTTCAATTAAAATTAATCACTATGCACCTGGAACAAATATTAAAATTATTTCTAGTAAATCTATGAAGAAAGACAAGCCTGATATAGTTATAATATTGGCTTGGCATATGTTTGACGCAATAATGAATAAATGGAAAAAAAAAGGTTTAAAAAAAGTTAGATATGTTAAACCTTTGCCATTATTAAAAGTATATAAATAAAATGAATTTTGAAAAATTAGTTATTAAATTTTTAAAAAAAAATATTCCATTCAATAAAAAAATATTGATTACAGGATGCTCTGGCTTTATCGGGCAATATATTTTGGAGGCTTTATCTTATTTTAATAATAATAATATTATTCATGGAATTGATATAATAAGACCAAAAAAAAAAATTAAAAATTTTGTTTTTTATAAGCGAGATTTATTAAAAATCACTCAAAAAAGTATTCCTAAATTGAAGTATGATTATATAATTCATCTAGCTGGAATACCTTCACCAACATATTATAAAAAAAATCCTTTAGGGACTATTTTTTTAAATTCAAATTTGGCTGAAATACTTTTGAAAAAATCAAGAAAAGATAAATCAAAGTTTATTTATTTCAGTTCCAGTGAAATTTATGGCAACCCTATTTCAAGCAAGATACCAACCCCAGAAAATTATAATGGATATGTATCCTCTATTTCTGACAGATCTTGCTACGACGAAAGTAAAAGAATGGGTGAAACATTGACTTATGTTTATAAAAATAAGTTTAATGTTGATTGTAAAATAATAAGACCTTTCAATTTCTACGGAAATGGAATGAGGTATAATGATAAGCGAATAATTCCACAATTTTTTTATCAGGCATTAAATACCAAAAAGATTACAGTATTTGACAACGGAAAACAAACAAGAACATATTGTCATATTTATGATGCAGTTGTTATGATTTTAAAAATTATTTTTTCAGGAAAACAATTTGTTTATAATGTAGGAAATTCAAGTGAAGAGATTAGTGCAAAAAATATTGCAATTAAAATTTCTAAGAAATTTAACAAAGAAAAAATTAAAATTTTAAAAGTTAATTATCCAAAAAATTATCCATCTGATGAGCCTAGGCGAAGATGTCCAAGTATGAAAAATTTTTTTATGGAATTTAGATATAAAGCAAAAGTAAATTTAGACAAAGGTTTAGATTTTTTTAAAGAATTTGCCATAAAAGAATATTGAAATGAAAAAAAAAATAGCATTGATATTTGGTGTAACTGGGCAAGATGGATCTTATCTAAGCAGATTTTTACTTAAAAAAAATTACGTTGTTCATGGAGTGAAAAGAAGAAGCTCAAGTTTAAATACAGATAGAATTGATGATATTTATCAAGAACCCTGGATAGGTAATAAAAAATTTATTTTACATTATGGAGACATAACTGATTCTAATTCAGTCTCAAAAGTTATTAATGAAGTACTTCCTGACGAGGTTTATAATTTAGCGGCTCAGTCACATGTAGGAGTATCTTTTATGATACCAGAATATACCTCAAATTCAACTGGTTTAGGATCTTTAAGAATTTTAGAAACTATTAGAAATCTAAAAAAGAAAAAAAATATAAAATATTATCAAGCTGGAAGCTCGGAATTATTTGGTAGCTCAAAACAAAAGAAAAAAAATGAAAAAACTATATTTCATCCAAGAAGTCCATATGCTGTTGCAAAACTTTACTCACATTGGATCACAATAAATTACAGAGAGGCATATAATATTTTTGCTTGTAATGGCATATTGTTTAATCACGAAAGTCCTAAAAGAGGTGAAACTTTTGTTACAAAAAAAATTGTTAGAGCTTTATGCAGAATAAAAAAAAATAAGCAAAAAACATTATATATAGGTAATTTAAATGCTAAAAGAGACTGGGGACATGCAGAGGATTACGTGGAAGCAATGTGGAAAATGTTACAAAAAAAAAAACCAGATGATTATGTAATAGCAACCGGAAAACAATATACAGTTAAACAATTCATTAACATAACTGCGAAAAAATTAGGAATAAGTTTAAAATGGGAAAAAAAAGGAAAGTTTTACTTAGCAAAAAATAAAAAAAATAATAACATTATTGTTAAACAAGATAGAAAATATTTTAGAGCAGCAGAAGTTGACGATCTATTGGGAGATAGTAGTAAAGCAAGAAAACAATTAAATTGGAGACCAAAAAGAGATTTCAATAAACTGATTGAAGAAATGGTTGTTGAGGAGATGAAGTTTTTAAATTGATAAATATAAATTCAAAAATTTTTTTGACTGGTGATCAAGGTTTAGTTGGATCAGCAATTTATAAGAAATTGAAAGATTACGGCTATAAAAACATTATTACGATAAAGAAAAAAAAATTAGATTTAAGAGATCAAAACAAAGTAATAAGATTTTTAAAAAAAAATAAACCAGATTTAGTTATAATCGCAGCTGGAAAGGTTGGAGGAATATTAGCAAATTCCAAGTATCCAGCAGAATTCATTTATGATAATTTAATGATTGCAACAAATTTAATTAATTCATCATATATCAACGGAGTTAAAAATTTAATTTTTTTGGGCTCAAGTTGTATATATCCCTCTAATATCAAAAGAAAAATTAAAGAAACTGATTTATTAAAATCAAACTTAGAGAAAACTAACGAAGCATATTCGATAGCTAAGATAGGAGGTATAAAATTGTGTGAATATTATAATAAGCAATATAGACTGAACTATTTATCTTTAATGCCTACAAATGTTTATGGACCTAATGATAATTACGATTTATTGAGATCACACTTTCTACCAGCTCTGATAAAAAAAATACATAATGCAAAAGTAAAAGGTAAAAAAAATATTATTTTATGGGGAAATGGTAAGTCTAAAAGAGAATTAGTATTTGTTGAGGATTTAGCTGATGCTGTAGTTTTTTTCATGAAAAAAAAAACTAAACACAGTCTAATAAATATTGGTACTGGTAAAGATATGAGTATTGTAAGTTATGCCAAACAGATTATGGGAGTATTAAATTATAAGACAAAAATAAAATTTGATAAAACAAAGCCCAATGGAACATTTAGAAAAACACTTGATGTATCTTTAGCTAATTCATATGGCTGGAAAAGTAAAACAAGTTTAATTAATGGATTAAAAAAAACTTATAAAGATTATCTTAAAAATATTTAATTAATTTTATAACTCAATTTATAGATAAAACTTAAGAAATAAGCTATTGGTTTTGGCCATAATTTTTTAAATATAATTAAATCTTCTTTAATTCTTTTACCATTTTTAAATGCTTTAGAGGTTTCACTTTGATTATGAATTCTATGGAAAAGTAATTTTTTTTTAATATATAAAAATGAGCTATTATTTTCAGATAATTTTACCCACAAATTCCAATCAATATTGATCCAAAATTTTTCACTAAATTTAATTTTATAGAGATTATTAAAAGTAACTGATGGACATGGAATTGGAGAACCAAAAGATACCATTCTTTTTTTGGTCCCCTTTTTGTAAATTGAATTTTTTCCAAAAAAGAAAAATGATAGTAAAATTTTTTTAATTAAAATTTTTACAGAATAATTTCTATCATTATTTTTTAATTCATAATAATCAGTAAAAATAATTGAGGGATATTTTTTTTTTATCTTTTTGAGCATCTTCATAATCTCATAAAGATAATACTTATCATATATATCATCTTGGTGGGCTATAGTTACAAATTTAGATTTTGAAAATTTTATTGCTCTATTCCAATCATTAGCAATATTTTTATGTTTTTTAAAAATAATTAATTTTGCATTATATTTTTTAGCTAATTTCTTAATACCATTAAAAGGTTTTGCTGTTGTAATTACAATGTTTGAATTTATTTTTTGATTTTTTAAACTTTTTAAACAATTTTCTAAATAAGGAGACTTATTCACAGTTGGAACAACAAAGGAATGATAAAATTTAAATTTATTTTGTCTCATATTTATCTAAAGCTTTTTTGAAAATATCCAAACTAGAATTTAAAAAAAATAATCCAAATATTGTATTAATAATTATTGTTATAACTGCAAAGGTTAAACTCATCGAAACAATTTCTTGATTTTTTTCAGAAATAAATTGAAATATTATCAATGTTCCTACCTGTAAACCACCTAAGTTACCAATTCCAATAGGTAATATTGCAATTATTGCAATTATTGGCATCATTATTGCAATATTAATATAGCTGAGATGAGCATTTGTTGTTTTTGAAATTAGATAATAACTAAATATTATCAACCCAGAAATTAACAAACTTATTATCATTTCATAAGATATAAATAAAAAACTTTTATTTTTAAATTTAATACCGAGAAAATTGAAAATTATTCCTGGCGTTTTATTAATAAAAATAATTGTAAAAAATACAATTATATAAAAATAGTAATTAAGTAAATTATACAATTCATATTTTACTGAAATGGCAAAAAAACAAATTATTATAAAACTTATTAACCCAATTACTCTATCATAAAATACACTGAAAATAGATTCTTTTAGATTAATACTAATAAATTGTTTTAAAAAAAATATCCTAAAAATTTCAATGAGTGCAGCACTTCCAGGAAACCATTGACCATAAAATATACTACTAGATGTGATTTTTAAACTTGGATTAAATTTTAAACTATAATTAAAATTTCTTAAAATAATTAAATATCTTAAACTCCCAAGTAGAATTGATAATGCATATAAAAGTGAGGATAAAATAATTAAATGAGGTTTATTTTTAATTGTTACTATTATGTTTCTAAAACTTAATAAATTTATCTTATAAAGAATTAATAAAATAGCGACTGATATAAACAAAAATATAAATAAATTAATTTTATTTCTTGATTTCATTTTCATAGAAATTCAACTAGTAAAAAATTATTGTAAAAATACTTAATTTTATAATATTTAGCTTAATATTTAATCAAATATCATAAAATTTTAATCTAGACATAATTTAAAAAATACGTATAAGTTCCATGCCTGGTGATTATAGCGAAAGTGTTATACCCGATACCATTCCGAACTCGGAAGTCAAGCCTTTCAGCGCCAATGGTACTTTGTCTTAAGACATGGAAGAGTAGGACTTTGCCAGGCATTAACCTATTTTAAGGTATCTAATATGAAAATTAAAAGTTCATTAAAATCAATTAAAAAAAGAGATTTGAACTCCAAATTAGTACGAAGAAGAGGAAGAGTTTACATAATAAATAAAACTAACCCAAAATTTAAAGCAAGACAAAAGTAATATTTATGGACAATGAGAACCATAAAAATACTTGGAATAATTTTACTAAGTTTGTTTTGTGGGGAACTGTCGCAGTAATCTTAGTTTTAGTTTTAATGGCGATTTTTCTTTTATAATATCCAAATTTATTTTTATTATGAATTTAGCTTCAGTTTCAGAAAATCGAGATATTGAAAAGCGAATAGCAATAACCCCAGAAATCGCAAAAAAATATATCAGTTTAGGATTTAATTTAACACTACCAAATAATTATGGAACTCACTTAGGCTTTAATGATGAAGATTATAAAAATCTAGGAGTTAATTTTTTAGATAATGAAGAAGAAATAATTATAAATTCTGAAATTATTATTCAATTAGGATTACCTGTTGATGAAAAATTATCATTGTTTAAAGAAAATCAAACTTTGATTGGTTCATTAAATGCTTTTGTAAATAAAGAAAAATTAGAGAATTTAAAGTCAAAAAAAATAAATTGTTTTTCTTTAGAATTGCTACCAAGAATTACAAGAGCGCAATCAATGGATATTTTATCATCACAAGCTAACCTAGCTGGTTATAAAGCTGTGGTAGAAGCTTTCCAAGTTTATGAAAGAGCAATCCCAATGATGATGACTGCAGCTGGAACAATTCCTGCGGCAAAAGTATTGGTGGTTGGAGCTGGAGTTGCTGGATTACAAGCTATTGCAACAGCTAAAAGAATGGGAGCCGTAGTATTTGCAACAGATGTAAGGATGGCCTCAAAAGAACAAGTCGAGAGTTTGGGTGGAAAATTTCTTGTTGTTGAGGGATCTGAGAATTTAGAAACTGAAGGCGGTTATGCTAAAGAAGCGTCTGATGAATTTAAAAAAAAACAAGAAGAATTACTTTCGGAAACATTAAAAAAAATTGATATAATAATTTGTACAGCTTTAATCCCAGGCAGAGAAGCTCCAAAGATAATCAAAGAGGAAATGTTTAAAAATTTACAACCAGGTTCAGTTATTTATGATTTAGCAGCAGTTCAAGGAGGAAATACTGTATTTACTGAAGTTGATAAAATTGTTGAAAAAGATGGTGTTAAAATTTTGGGTGAGGCAAATATATTAAATAAATTACCCGTATCAGCTTCTAATTTATATGCTAAAAATGTATTCAATTTTATATCCAATTTACAAGATAAAGAAAATAAGAAATTAAATATTAATTTAGAAGATGAAATAATAGAGAAAACACTTATTAAGTAGTATTATGGAAATAGATCCTTTTATATTTAGATTAAGTATATTTATATTGTCAATATTTGTTGGCTACTATGTTGTATGGAGTGTAACACCTTCATTACACACTCCTCTGATGTCAGTTACTAATGCAATTTCTTCAGTAATCATTGTAGGTGCGATAATTGCAGCTTTGTCCGGAAGTGATGGCGTAGTTTTTTCATCATCTAGTGTTTATGGATTTTTAGCAATTATTTTAGCTGCTGTTAATATTTTTGGTGGATTTTTAGTCACCCAAAGAATGTTAGCAATGTATAAAAAAAAGAAAAAGGATAACTAATTAATGTCTGCAAATTTATCTGCAATTTTATATTTAGTGTCTGGTGTATTATTTATTTTAGCTTTAAGAGGCCTGTCATCTCCTGAAACTTCAAGACAAGGAAATTTATTTGGAATAATTGGAATGGTTATTGCTGTAACAGTTACATTTCTTTCTGTTGGTAATTTTAGCTCTGGGTTTATTTATGTTCTAATATTTTTGGCTATTGGTGGTAGCATTGGAGCATTTATTGCATATCGTATCCCAATGACTGCAATGCCAGAATTAGTTGCAGGCTTTCATAGTTTAGTTGGTCTAGCAGCAGTATTTGTTGCTATCTCTGCATTTATAAACCCCACAGCCTTTAATCTTGGTATACCAGGAGATATTAAGCTTGCAAGTTTAATTGAAATGGCGATAGGAGCAGCCGTTGGTGCAATTACTTTTTCTGGTTCTGTTATAGCTTTTTTAAAATTACAAGGAATAATGTCAGGTGCACCTATCACTTTTAAAGGTCAGCACTTATTAAATGCTTTATTGTTAATATCAATTGTAATATTAACAATTTATCTTTGTTCAACTCAATCATCTAATTTATTTTGGATTTTAATAGCAGTTTCTTTTTTAATTGGATTTTTAATTATTATTCCTATTGGTGGTGCAGATATGCCAGTTGTAATTTCAATGTTGAATTCTTATTCAGGCTGGGCTGCAGCTGGAATAGGATTTACTTTAGAAAACACAGCCCTAATAATTACTGGTGCATTGGTTGGATCATCTGGTGCAATACTTTCATATATAATGTGCAAGGGAATGAATAGATCATTCTTTAATGTTATCTTAGGAGGTTTTGGTGCTACAGATCAAACTTCTGGAAGTCAAAACAAAGAACAAAGACCAGTAAAAAGTGGTAATGCAGATGATGCAGCTTTTTTAATGAAAAATGCATCTTCAGTTATAATTGTTCCTGGGTATGGAATGGCAGTAGCACAAGCACAGCATGCTTTAAGAGAAATGGTGGATACATTAAAGAAAAATGATATTAAAGTATCATATGCTATTCATCCGGTTGCGGGACGTATGCCTGGTCATATGAATGTTTTGTTGGCTGAAGCAAATGTTCCATATGACGAAGTATTTGAATTGGAAGAAATAAATAATGATTTTGCAAATGCAGATGTTGCATTTGTGATTGGTGCAAATGATGTTACTAATCCTGTGGCAAAAACGGATCCCCAAAGTCCAATTTATGGAATGCCAGTTCTAGACGTGGAAAAATGTAAATCTGTGTTATTTGTGAAAAGAAGTTTATCTCCTGGATATGCAGGAATAGATAATGATTTATTCTACAAAGAAAACACTTTAATGCTTTTTGCAGATGCAAAAAAAATGACAGAGGATATTACAAAGAATTTGTAGATCTTATGAATATAAAGATTTTTTGTGATATAGCAGACATTTCTTTAATTAAAAAATTTAATAAAAAAAAAGTTGTTAAAGGATTTACAACAAATCCAAGCCTAATGAGGAAAGCTGGTGCAAAAGACTATAAGTCATACTCTAAACAAATACTTAAGTTTTGTAAAAACAAACCAATTTCTTTTGAAGTGTTTGCTGACGATCAAAAATCTATGATTGAGCAAGGAAAAAAAATAAATACCTGGGGTAAAAATATATATGTTAAAGTTCCAGTGGTTAACTCAAAAAATAAGTTTACAGGAAATGTAATTAAAGAGCTTAATAATAAAAATATTAAGTTGAATATAACCGCAGTATACACGGCTAAACAAGCTGCAAAAATACTAAAAGTAATAAATAAAAAAACAAAAGTTATAATATCAATTTTTGCTGGAAGAGCAGGAGATACTGGAAAAGATCCAATCCCTGAATTTGTCAAAAGTATAAAATTAGCAAAAAATTATAAAAATGTAGAAATCTTATGGGCTAGTGTAAGAGAGCCATATAACTATCTACAAGCAAGACAAATAGGCTGTCACATAATTACAATTCCACCTTCTATAATAGAAAAAATAGAGAATTTTGGAAAATCTTTTGAAAAACTTACAATAGAAACTGTCAAAGCATTTTTGGTTGATAGTAAAAAATCAAAATTTAAAATATAAATAATTTTATCTTAAATTTTCAATAGAATACTTTTTAAGAATAAATTTAGCAGTAGCGTATTCGTATCCACTCTCATAAAATTTAAAATCTTTATATTTAAGATTTGTACCAAAAGCACAATTTACTGCAAAAATAATACTATTTATATTTGATCTTGGTGTTTTAAAATTTTGGCAATTTCTTGGATATTTAATTAAATTATATATAGATGAACTATATTTGATATTTTTTTTAACATTGTCTTTATAACCATGGTCTGCTTGAATTATGACTAATGCATTTGGGTCATTATCATTAATAAATTTTATAAAACTTCTTATTTCCTTTAAAACACATTTATAGGAATTGATATAGCCATTAAAATCATCGTTAGCATAATTTTTTTTTTCACAATTAAAAGTTCTGTTATACGGTGTATGAGGAGCATAATGATGGATAAATATAAACTTATTTTCTTTCAAATTTTCTTTTTTTGAAAAGTTATTTTGATAATTAGTTAATTGCCTCTCATTTCCATCATCTAAATCTTTAAAAATAATCTTTAAAATTTTTGAAAAAAAATAAAAAGGAGTGTTGGCATAAAAACTTAACAATACTCTATTCATTATTTGCACAGGTTTAGAGAAATAACAATTTACCATTAATGTTTGTCTGCAGGGTCCCCAAGAATTACCATGGTGATAAAATTTAAAATTTTTATATTTTAAAATATTTAATAATGGGTGGTCATCACTATGGTATAATATTACAGGAAATACATTTGATTTTTTAAAAGTAAGTTCATTTGGAAATTTTGTAAAATAATCAAGTTTTAATATAGAAGCAAGAGTGAGTTGAGTTGTGTCATAATTTGAAAATGAATTATCAATATATTTGAAATTATTTTTATCGTAAAATTCTAACTCCTTATTAATTTCATGAGAGTTTAAAACCTTTAAATCTTCTGCGCTTTTTAAAGACAACATCGCATCAACGATAACAAAGTATATATTAGATACATTCTTATTTTTTTCTTTGGTTAAATTTATTTTTTTAAAATTAATAATTGTATCTTTATCATTTTCTTTAAAAATATTTTCATAGTTGTAAATCAAACTGTTTTGATTCATAAACAAATAAAGAAAACTCATTAAAAAATATATTGTTGAAAATCTGACAAAAAAAATTTTAGAAATGAAATTTTTTCTATTATAAAATGGCAAAAATAAAAATAATAAGTATATTAATATAGTTAAAAAAATACTTTTATAATTTGATATCCCTATATTTATTAAAAAAAAATCTCTGAGCGATATAAAGTAGAATAATAAATTAAAAAATAAAACAAGAAACAAAAAATGGTAATTGAACCTCTTAAAAACGAAAATAAAAACTAAATATAAAAAAAAATATAGAATAGATAAGCTGATTAAAAAGTACAAAATATCACTAACAATAAACTCTTCAATGTTGTTTTTGTTTAAATATTGCAGTAAAGGAAGAAAAAAAAATAAAGTATAAAATAAAATTTTAAATTTATTTGTAATTTTTTTAATCATTATAATTTATAATATAGTCTACAGATTAATTATAATTAATTTAAAAAAACAATTAATGAAATATTTTTTTTATTATTTTTTTAGTGATTTACTGATTCTTTTAAAGATACTATTAAAAAAAAAATATACTATATGTTTTTTTAATGAAAATAAGTTTACACTAAAATATTTAAAACATTACATTAAAAAAAAAAGATCGAGAAAAATTTTACTTATTACTTTTGATAATTTAGATGAGAATTTTGAAAATACTGATTTATATCATTTAAAAACAAATTTTTTTAGACAATTAGTTTTTTTAACATTGGATGTAAAATTAGTCTATTCAAGCACACCTGGCTTAAATCAAACTGTATTTCGGAGATCAATACTAAATAAAAAAACTAAATACATTTATATCCAGCATTCACCTGTCAGTTTAACAAAGGCCTATAATGAAAATTCGTTTAATAATTTCGATTATTTGCAATCAATAAATGTATTTCAAACTAGAGAAATTCATTCAATAAATTCTAAATATAATTTAAAAATCAAAGATCTGAAAACAAAATACTATTTTATAAATAATATAAAAAAAAAAATAAATTCTAAAAAAATTTTAATTGCGCCTACCTGGGGAACAGACTTTTATGAAATGAATTTTTTAATGAATTTACTATGTTTACTTAGAAGAGAAAATTTAAATTTTATATTTAGACCACATTATATGTCACTGAAGAGAAATGAATTTAATCCTGAAAAGTTTAAAAATTTCAATCTCAATTTTGATTATAGTCCAAATTTAAATTTGAGTGAATATTCTGATTTGATAAGTGATTGGTCTGGTATTTATATGGAGTTTTGTTTAACCAATAATCGAAAATGTTTTTTAATTAATACAAAACAAAAAATCTTAAACCAAAAAGATTTTAGGGATTATTTGACAATTGAAGAGAGTCTTAGAAACCAGTTGTCTTATGTTTATGACAAAAATAATATACATAATATGGTAAATAAAATTAAGAATGATAAAGTCATTGAGTCTGTGAACCATATTACAAAAAATTTCTTTTATTAATTTTATGAAAAATAATGTTTCATCAAAAATAGTTAATCTAGAAGTGTTAGTAAAAAAAAAAGAAAAAAAATTTTGTATACCTGAATTTAAACACTATAATTTTCGATATTGTATTTTAAATCCAAAAATAGTTTATGAGAAGATAAAAAATGATTTTAAAAATAATATTATAATTAGATCAGCATCACAGAGAGAAGACTCAAGAGATAAAAGTTTAGCGGGGAAGTTTGACTCATATACAATTATAAATCTTTCTTTTCAGAGTTTTAAAATTGGTCTGCAACATTTGTCTAAAAAATTATCCCATAAATATGATAGAATTATCATTCAAAAATTCATAAAAAAACCTGATATTAGTGGTGTTCTTTTCACTAGAGATCCATCTAATAATTCTCCGTATTATATAATTAATTACGATACATCAGGTAAAACAAATAAGGTAACGTCTGGTGACCAAAATAATACCATGAGAGTATGTTATATTTATAAAAATTCAAATTATACCAATAGGAAATTTAAAAATTTATTAAATGCAACAAAAAAAATAGAAAATTTTTTTACTAAAAAAATTTTAGATATAGAATTTTGTATCAAAAAAAATAAAATTTTTATTTTTCAATGTAGAGAATTAAATCTTCATCCAAATTTGAAAAATAAAAAAAATTTAGATTCAATTAATATCTTAGAAAACAAAATGAAAACAAATTTTTTGAAAAGTAATGAAAAAACAATTTATAGTAATATGGCAGATTGGAACCCAGTAGAAATGTTAGGAGACAAACCATCTAAGCTCGCAATCAGTCTGTATAGAGAATTAATCACTGATAAAATTTGGTCACTTTCAAGACAGAAATATGCTTATAAAAAAGAAAAACCAAAGAAATTGATGCATACTTTTTATGGTTCACCATATATCAACCTTAGAACAGATTTAAGGTCTTTTTTACCAGAGGGATTAGATTTCAAAATTGAAAATAAATTAATAAATGAATATTTAAAAGTAGTACAAAACAATAAAGCAAAACACGATAAAATTGAATTTGAAGTAGTTAATACATTTTTTACAAGTGATGATATTACTTATTTTAAAAGTATTCTGAACAAAAAACAGATTAAAAAATATAAATACTGCATAACAAGAACAATAAAAAAAATATTTTTAGGTTATCAATTTGAAAAAGATATTTATTTATCAAGTAAAATTGATGGAAAACTAAATACTATTAAAAGTTCAAAACTTAGTGTAGTAAAAAAAATAAATTTGTTGATTAGTTTATGTAAAAATAATGGAACAATGCCTTTTTCTGGAGTTGCAAGATGTGCATTTGTTTCTACTATTTTGCTAAATAAGTTCTTAAAATTAAATATTATAAATCAAAAAGATATTTTAAATTTTTATAGAAATATAAACCTGGTAACTAATGAAATTAGTTTTTTAGCGGCAAAAGCAAAAAAATCGAGAAAAGAAAGATTAAAGTTTATTAATTTGTTTGGTCATTTAAGGCCATCTACTTATGATATTAATTCTTTGAATTATGAGGAAAATTTTAGATATTATTTCTCATATTCCAATATAAAAAAAATACCTTCAAATCATAAAAATTTTAATCTAACTAAAAATAAAAAAAAAAAAATTAACACTTTTTTAAAAAAAAATAACTTTGATTTTGATTTTGATTATTTTTTTACCTTTGCAAAAAAAACTATAATTCATAGAGAACGAATTAAATGTGATTTCTCAAAAATAATAAATGAAATTTTTAGTTGTTTGATAGAATTTGGAAAAAGGCACAAAATATCTAGAAAAGACTTAGAGAATATTAATATTAAAGATATTCAAAATAATATTATTAATAAGACTGAACTACTAAAAAGGATTAACAAAGAAAAATCCCTTCGAGAAGAAAACAAATTAATTAAATTACCAGACGTTATTTCTAGTAAAAATGATTTTCTAAATTTTGAACTTGTTCAAGCTAGGGGAAATTATATTGGCACAGGAAATATAGTTGGTAAACTAATAAAATTTCACCCTAATATGGAAAGTAAAAATTTAAACAACAGCATAGTGTTGATAGATAGAGCTGATCCTGGTTATGATTTTTTATTTTCATTTAAAATAAAAGGATTAATAACTAAATATGGAGGTCCAAATTCTCATATGGCTATTAGATGCTATGAGGAAAATGTTCTTGCATGTATAGGATATGGTGCATCTTTTGATAATTTGAGTAAGTCAAAAAATCTTGTTTTGGATTGTGATAATAAAAAAATATTTAATTTTTAAATGAAAAATTTTATTATAAGTTTCGAAATTAACAAAAATTCTTTTAATAAGAAATATATTTCTTTAAATCTAGAATGGTTAGATTTTCTAAATTCTATTCAAATAAATCCAATTTATGTCTTTAGATATAAGAATAAACAGAATTTAGAAAAAACATTGAAAAATATAAATGGTGTCATAATAGTTGGTGGAGGTGATATTTATAAAATATCAAATAAAAAATCTGACTACTATCGAGATAAATCTGAAATAGAATTAATAAATTTTGCTTTAAAAAAAAAATTACCAATAATTGGAATTTGTAGGGGATTTCAACTATTTGCAAGTCTTTTAGGTTGTAAAATAAAAAAAGTTTCAAATCATTATAATAAAAATCACGATATTCAAATATTAGGAAACAAAAAAATAAATGTAAATTCTTTTCACAGAAATAAAATAATAGATAAAAATAAATTATTTAAAGTTTTAGGTCACAAGGATAATATTTTAGAGATTGGATATATTAAAAAATATAATTTTTTAGGTTTAATGTTCCACCCAGAGAGAAAAAATAAAAACCAAATATTTATTAATAAGATTATAAAAAATTTTTTATTAAAAAAATTATGAATTTACTCATTTTAGCAGCAGGTAGAAGTTCAAGACTTTATAATAAATTAAAAATAAACAAGTGTTTATTAAATATAAATAATGAAGCTTCACTTTTATCAAAAATTATTGATGATGCAAAAAAATTAAATTTTAAAAAAGTTTATATAGTTACTGGATTTAAGAGACATAATATAGAAAAAATCTATAGAAAAAATAAATTCGTAAAATTAATTAATAACCATATATTTTATAAAACTGATATGGTTTATAGCATATTCTTGGGTTTAAATATTATTCAGGATGATACTATAATTACTTATTCAGATATTTTGTATGATAAAAGAATTTTAAAAAAACTTGCGACAAAAGAAAAAATTATAAAGCTTCCAATTAAACAAAATTGGGAACAAATCTGGAAAATTCGAAAAAAATTTTATAAAAATGATGCTGAAAATTTAGTTGTTAAAAAAAATTTTCTTGTTGAGATAGGAAACAAAATCTTAAAAGCAAAAAAAACAAAATACCAATTTATGGGTTTAGTTTATTTTCCAAAGGAATATATTAAAAAGTCATATAAATTATATATTAAAATTAAAAACAAAAATATTCAAACAACAGCCTTTCTTAATTATTTAATAGAAAACAATATTAAAATTAAAACCATTAAAACAAATAACTATTGGTATGAGTTTGATGATTTTGAAGATATATTAAACTTTAACATTTATGCAAAAAAAATTAAAATTAAAAATTATTTTATTAAGTAGTATTTTTTATCTATTTTCTTATACACCTGTTTATGCCTATCTGGATCCAGTTACAATCAATGCGGTGGTTCAATTTATTATTTTAATTTTTGCGTCAATCATAACTTTCTTAAGTATATCTTTTAAAAAAGCAAAAAATATTATTAAGGGCATATTAAAGATATTTAAAAGAAAACGAGATAATTAAATTGGTTGCGGGGGACGGATTTGAACCGCCGACCTTCAGGTTATGAGCCTGACGAGCTACCAGACTGCTCCACCCCGCGGTATTTTTAAATTCTATTTTTGAGTTTATTTAATTTTTTAACTCTTTTTATATTTTCTTGAAGAATCCTCTTTTTCTTTTCTGACGGTTTTTCATAAGTATTCTTTAATTTAATAACCTTAAAGAAACCATCTCTTTGAAGTTTTCTTTTTAAAACTCTCAATGCTTGTTCAACATTATTATCTTTTACTTCTATTTTAATAACTACCTCCAAAAAAAAGTTTAATTAACACTTTTATAAATTTATGTCTATTAATTTTATTCATCAAATTGATGTCTGAGCTGATTTATTTTGTTTTTCTTTTTCTTTTTTTTCTCTTTTTATTCTTCTTTCTGCTTTTTCAATAGCTTCAACCAAATCCTTTTGAGAAAATAAATTTAAAGCAACTGGATCTTTTGGATTTAAATTATTATAATTCCAATAACTTTTATTTCTTATTGATGTCACTGAATTTTTAGTAATGCCAACCAACTTAGCTATTTGAGAGTCTTTTAATATATTGTGCTGTTTAATTAACCATAAAGCAGAGTCGGGTTTATCTTGCCTTTTTGATAGAGGAATATATTTTTTTATTTTTTTTTCGTTATTTGAAATTTCAATATCACTACTTTTAATATTCAACGGTCTATTTTCGTCTTTTGATGATAGTTCAATTTCTTCTCTTGAAAGTTGACCAGATATAATAGGATTGTAGGCTTTAATACCCTTTGCTACTTCACCGTCTGCAATCCCTTGTATTTCAACTTCATGCAATTTACAAAAATTAGCGATTTGTTTGAAGGTTAATGTGGTATTTTCTACTAACCATACGGCAGTTGCCATTGGCATTAAGGGTGCGTTTGACATTTAGCTACTTTTTTCTGATTTAAAATTTTGGAATTTTTTATTGAACTTACTTATTCTACCTTTGTCCATTAATTTTTGCTTTCCACCAGTCCAAGCTGCATGAGATTTAGGGTCTATTTCTAATTTCAATATATCTCCCTCAGCACCCCAAGTTGATTTAGTTTCAAATTGAGTACCATCAGTCATTTCAACTTTGATAGTGTGGTAGTTTGGATGTATGTCTTTTTTCATATCGAGACTTATAGCAAAAGAAACTTAGAACACAATTAAAAGTTCTTTAAATTTTCAAGCATTTTATCATTAATTGCCCCACTTGATGCTCGAATATCTATATTATTCTGATCAAATTTATCTATATCGTTAACCATCCCACCTGCCTCTTTTACTAACAAGGCTCCTGCTGCCACGTCCCAAATATTAATTTTATTATGAAAAAAACCATCTAATCTACCTGAAGCCACATAAGCTAAGTCTAAGGCTGCACATCCGCTACATCTCATATTAAAATCATTGAATTTGAAACCTTCATGATTACTAGAAAATAAACATTCATCTATTAAATTTCTGTTTGATACTCGTAATCTTTGGTTGTTTAGATATGCTCCTTTGTTTTTTTCTGCATAAAACATTTCATCTTTAATAGGATCATAAATTAAACCACTAATTATCTCTTTTTTAGATTCAAGAGCTATACAAATTGCAAAATGGGGAATGCCGTGTAGAAAATTTGTTGTACCGTCTATTGGATCGATAATCCAAATATTATCTTTATCTTTGTTTTGAATTGAACCAACTTCCTCTGATAAAAAAGAATAATTTTTTTTTGTTTTAGAAAGTTCTTCAATTAAAATTTTTTCTACATGTTTGTCAGTTTTTGTAACAAAATCTCGAGGTCCTTTTTTGGACACCTGTAGTTTCTCAACTTCTCCAAAATCTCTTATCGCAGTTTTTGAGGCTTTTTCAGCTGCTTTGATCATAATATTTAAATTTGAGGATATAGAGATCATTTTAGATTTTTTTAATGTATTCTAAATTTCTAGTATCAACTACGATTTCATCACCTGCTTCAATAAACGGAGGAACTTGAATATTTAAACCATTATCAAGAGTTGCTGGTTTGTAGGATGATGACACAGTTTGTCCTTTAAGAGCTGCATCAGTGGTTTCAATTTTACACTGCACTTGGTTAGGTAATTCAATTGATAGTGGGTTTTCATTATAAAAACTTACAGAAACTTGAAGGTTTTCAGTCAAAAGTTTACCCTTATCGCCTACAATTTCTTTTTTTATTTCTATTTGTTCAAAAGTTTTTGGATCCATAAAAAAATAATTAGCTTCATCACTATAGAGATAATTGAAAGTCGTTTCCTCCAATGATGCTTTTTCAACTGTTTCACTTGATCTAAATCTTTCATTTAATTTTGTATTTTTGTTTAAGCTTTTCATTTCAACTTGAGCAAACGCACCACCTTTTCCTGGTTTTACATGTTGGGTTTTCAAAACTTGCCATAAGTCATTCTTATATTCTAAGAGCATTCCAACTCTTATCTCTCCAGCATTAATTTTCATTTTAATCTTTCTATAGCTTGTAACGGTTTATATTTTTTATTTTTCCAAATGTAGCCTGAGATAGCTAAAAAATTGGCATTATTCAATAATAGATTTTTATAATTAACATCATTAATTCCACCAATAGCTACTGTTGGTGTTTTTGTAAATTTTTTAACTTTATTTAAAATCTTTATAGAGGCTACATGCTTAGTTTTTTTAGTTTTAGATTGATTAAAAGCACCAAAGGCAATGTAATCAGCTTTAGCTTTAATTGCTTTTTTTGCTAAATTCATTGAATTATGACAAGTAATTCCTATAATTTTTTTACCAAGTATTTTTTTTGCTGTCTTAATATTCATATCTTTTTGACCTAGATGGCAACCATCAGCATCTAATTTTAAAGCAAGCAAGGGGTCATCATTAATTATAAATTTTACTTTATTTTTTTTACAAATAATTTTAATTTTTTCTCCAATTATCATTTTTTTTTTCTGAGAGTAATTTTTAAGTCTGAGCTGAAAAAAACCTACTTTCCCAGTTTTTAAAACTAAATTTAGATTGTTATAGAAAGAATTAATTACTTTGTTAGGAGAAATAAGATAAATAAATTTTTTTTTATTTATTTTCAAGATCGCTAGACCATTTTCCTTGAGCGGCTAAGGTACACATTTTAGCTCTATGATTAAAAGTAGTTTGAGTTACCTCTGCATTTTTAATATCATTAGACCAAACTTTTAGAGCACTTTGCTGAAGGGCTCTCCCATACGAATAGGTCATTATAAAATTAGTATTATTATTTTTATTAATTAAATTTAAATTTTTTGTAGCTTCAATTTCAGATTGCCCACCAGATAAAAAAGCTATTCCAGGAACTTCATTGGGTACAGAATTTTTAAGGCATTCTAAAGTTTTGATTGAAACTTCTTCACTAGAAATTTTATTTGCTGACAGGTTGCCAGATAAAATCATATTTGGTTTTAATATTATTCCTGAGAGATCAACTTTGTGTAAAATTAGTTCCTCAAAACACTTTTTAATTACCTCTGATGTTTTATTTAAACAAACTTCAGCAGAATGTTTTCCATCCATCAACACTTCAGGTTCTACTATTGGAACCATTCCATTCTCTTGAACTAGTGCAGAGTACCTAGCAAGTGCATGAGCATTACTACTTATTGCCAGTTTGCTTGGATAATTTTCACTAATAGAATATACGCCTCTCCATTTTGTAAATCTTGCTCCAAGATCATAATATTTTTTTAATCTATCTCTGAGGCCATCTAATCCTTCTGTAACTTTTTCTTTAGGAGAATTTGCTAAATCTTTTGCCCCAGTATCAACTTTAATACCAGGAACTGCACCTGAACTAGATATTAAATTTGGTATTGATTTTCCTGTACTTGAAATTTGATTAATGGTTTCATCGTAAAGAATAACACCACCTATATAATCCTTCATACCATCTGATGAAAAAAGAATTTCTCTGAAGGAAAGCCTATTTTCTGGTGTTGATTTGACATTTACTGCTTCAAGTCTTTTAGTCATAGTTCCATTGCTTTCATCAGCTGCAAGTATACCTTTACCGTTGGAAATTATTTTAAGTGCAATTTTATTTAATTCAGACATTTTAATTTAATGCGGTTATACCAGGAAGGTTTTTACCTTCAAGATATTCTAAAAATGCTCCACCTGCAGTTGAAACAAAATTAAACTCATTAACAACTTTTAAATTATTTAATAAAGAAACTGTGTCTCCACCACCAGCAACTGAAAAAATTTTGTTTGCTTTATTATTTTCAATTATTTTTTTTGCTATTTGAATACTTGCATTAGCAAAGTTTGGATTTTCAAAATATCCTGCGGGTCCATTCCAAAGTATAGTTTTACTATCATCAATAATATTTGTTATTTTTTCTATAGTTTTTGGACCTATATCTAATATCATCTCATCAGATAATATTTTACTCAATTCTTTCTTTTGAGGAGATCCATTTAAATCTTTAGATACAATTACATCTTCTGGATAGATTATTTTACATTTTTCTTTTTTTGAAAGAGATATGATTTCTTCTACTATTTTTTTGCAATTTTTTTCTTTAATAGATTTGCCAATACTATTTCCAAAATATTCTATGAAATTATTAGCCATACCCCCAACAATTATAATATTATCAAATTTAGGAATTAAATTTTTAATAACATTAATCTTAGTTGAAATTTTAGACCCACCAATAATACAAGTAATTGGTCTGGTAATTTCAGAAGTTATCTTATTAAGTGCATTGACTTCTAAGTCTAGCTGCAACCCAGAAAACGAGGGTAAGAATTTTGGAATTTCACTAATTGAGGCATGAGCTCTGTGCGAACAAGAAAAAGCGTCATTTACATATATATCTCCAAAATTCGATAGATGTTCTGCAAACTTATTATCATTTTGCTCTTCTTCAGAATAAAATCTAATATTTTCTAAAATAAAAATATCCTCATTATATTTATTAAAGAAATCTTTATTTTTTATTTCTTTAATATTTTCATTAATAAGTTTTACTTTTTTTTTTAATTTATTTTGCAATTCTATACAAATTGGTTCCAGAGAAAGCTCTCTATCTGTTTTACCTTTAGGTCTTCCAACATGAGATAAAATTATAATTTTAGCTTTTTCTTTTATCAAAAAATTTAATGTAGGAAGAATTTTATCGATTCTTGTTGTGTCTGTTATTTTTCCTCTATTTATAGGAACATTTAAATCTAGTCTTAATAATATTTTTTTATTGTTTAGATTTTTTTCATTTATAATACTTCTCATTAAGAGATTTTATGCAAATTTTCAGCGATATCACACATTCGATTAGAAAAGCCCCATTCATTATCATACCAGGCTGATATTTTACCCATATTACTTCCAACAACATTTGTTAAAGAGGCATCTACTATCGCAGAAGCAGGATGATGATTAAAATCTATAGATACTAATTTTTCATGAGTAACTTCTAAGATATTTTTTAATTTATTTTTTGATGCTTCTTCAAAGGCATCATTAATTTTTTTTATACTAATATCTTTTTTTGTACAAAAAACTAATTCAACAATAGAAACATTAGGAGTAGGCACTCTCATCGCAACACCCTCTAGTTTTCCTTTAAGGTTTGGTATTATTTCCCCTATTGCTTTCGAAGCTCCTGTAGAGGTAGGAACTATTGATTGACTCGCTGATCTTGCTCTTCTTGGATCTTTGTGTGAATTATCTAAAATTCTCTGATCGCTGGTAAATGCATGAAGTGTAGTCATAAAACCTTTTTCAATTTCAAATTTTTCATCAAGAACGCTGGTTACTGGTGCTAGACAATTGGTGGTGCATGACGCTGCAGATATTATTTTATCCTCTTTTGTAATTATATTTTCATTAACACCAAATACTATTGTTTTATCAGCATTTTTACATGGAGCAGAAACGATCACTTTTTTTGCACCATTTTCTATATGAGCAAGAAGTTTTTCTTTTGAATTAAATTTTCCAGTACATTCGAAAACATAATCAACATCATGTTTTTTCCAATTTATGTCTTTAATTTTTGTTTCTTGAGAAAATGTAATTTTATTTTTATTAATTATTAAATGATTCGGACCATAATCTAAGTCAGTATTTAATTTTCCATGTATAGAATCATATTTGATTAATTTAGATGTAGTTTCTGAATTTGACCTGTTGTTTATATGATTAATTTTTAAATTTTTATTTTTACTTTCAACAATTGATCTAACAACCATACGACCAATCCGTCCCATTCCATTAA
The DNA here is from genome assembly GCA_902555665.1 of uncultured Pelagibacteraceae bacterium. Classification (GTDB taxonomy): domain Bacteria; phylum Pseudomonadota; class Alphaproteobacteria; order Pelagibacterales; family Pelagibacteraceae; genus Pelagibacter. The sequence goes on along the minus strand of CACDTF010000008.1, from coordinate 10,719 downwards.
TTCCTATTTTAATTGTCATTTTATTTATTTAATAATTTTTTAGTAACATTTTTAATGTTTGTAATCTCTAGTCCAAAATATTTATAAATATCTTTATAGGGTGCACTTTTTCCGAATTCATCAATTCCAAAAGCAATACCGTTATCACCTACATATTTTTTCCAACAATCGCTTGATCCAGCTTCAATGGATATTTTAAATTTTGTTTCTTCTAAAATTTTATTTTTATAAGATTTTGATTGTAATTCAAAAAGTTCCATACAAGGCATTGATATCACTTTGGAATATATTTTATCTTTGGCTAATTTATGGCTAACCTCTAACGCTAGATTAACTTCAGATCCACTTGCTAATATTGTTAGATTAATTTTTTTATTTGTTCTTAAAACCTCATAAGCACCTAATGAGCATAAGTTTTTATTAGGGTATTTTTTTCTTACTGGATTTAAATTTTGTCTTGTTAAAGATAGAATGCTAGGTGTTTTTGAGCTATTTAATGCTTGTTCCCAACACTCGATAGTTTCAATTCTATCTGCAGGTCTAAATACATTTAGGTTAGGTATAGCACGTAAGCCCGAAAGCTGTTCTATAGGTTGATGGGTAGGGCCATCTTCTCCGAGCCCAATAGAGTCATGTGTCATTACATAAATGACTCTTTTTTTCATTAAGGCAGACAATCTGATCGAAGGTTTGCAATAATCAGAAAATATTAAAAAAGTACCTCCATAAGGAATTAGATGACTGTGAAGTGCGATACCATTCATAACCCCACTCATTGCGTGTTCTCTCACTCCGTAGTGAATGTAGTCACCAGTAAAATCTCCAGGTTTAATTATTTTATGGTTTTTAGTTTTTGTATTATTTGATCCAGCTAAATCAGCAGAGCCACCAATTAAATTATTTTTTTGTTTTGTTAATGCATTCAATGTCATTTCTGAACATTTTCTAGTAGCTAAACTTTTTGGTTCTTTTATTGCATTCTCTTTTTCTTTCTTAAGCACCGAAGTAAAGTTATTTTTTAAAGTTTGATTAAATTTTATTCTTTTTCTTTTTAATGCTTTGTCCCATTTTTTTTCTAAAATTTCACCTCTTTGGCCAATTTTTCTCCATTCATTTAAAATTTTATTTGGGATATCAAAAGGCTTGGTTTTCCAATTTAAGGCTTTTCTCACAAGCTTGATTTCATCTACTCCCAATGGACTTCCATGGGACGATGCTTTTCCTGATTTATTCGGTGAACCATATCCAATCTTTGTTTTACAAGAAATCACAGTAGGTTTTTTAGCTTTTTGAACTTTTTTTAGTGCTTTAAAAATTTCTTTTTCATTATGACCGTTGATAGAAATATAATCCCAACCATATCCTTCAAATCTTTTTTTAAAATTATCTGAAACCGCAAGATTTGTTGGACCATCGATTGAAATTGAATTGTTATCAAATAGCATAACTAAATTTTTAAGTTTTAAATGTCCCGCTAAACTCATCGCTTCATGACTTATTCCTTCCATTAAGCATCCATCTCCAGCTAAAACATAAGTTTTGTGATTAATTAAATCTTTACCTAATTTATTTTTTAAAATTTCTTCAGCTATTGCAAAACCAACTGCATTAGATATACCTTGTCCAAGAGGACCTGTTGTAGTTTCAATACCTGTTTTCGGATGATATTCAGGATGTCCAGCACAAATAGAATTAAGCTGCCTAAATTTTTTAATATTATTAATTGATATGCTTTTATATCCAGTTAGGTAAAGCAAAGAATATAAAAGCATAGAACCATGACCAGCAGACAAAACAAATCTATCTCTATTCAACCAATCTGGATTCTTTGGATTAAATCTTAAAAATTTTTTGAATAACACTGTTGCAACATCTGCCATGCCCATTGGCATTCCAGGGTGACCTGAATTTGCTTTTTGAACAGCATCAATTGATAAAAATCTGATGCAATTAGCTAAATCATTGTGTAGTTTGCTCAAAATTATCCTGACTAGACTAAGAAGAATCTATTTAATAATATAAACATATATATATGAATTCTATAAACGAAAAAGAAAAAAAATTAAATATTGCATTAGAGGAATTAAAAAATTTAGATCTAACAAATCCTGAATTACAAAAAAATATCGAAAATTTAAGCACAAAACAAAATCAATTAGAAATTGAAAAAACACAGATTGAGGAAAAATATAAAACGTTACTCGAGGAACATGAAAATCTATCAAAAAAACTTAAGGATTTAAAAAACAAAGAAAAGTTGGAAGAAAGAAAACAAATTGAATTTTCTGAAAAAATTGACGAACTTAATCAAGAAACTGACACACTATTGGATGAAATAGATAAATGGCAAATGTAAGTATAAAATTTAACAACAAAGAGTTTTTGCTTTCCTGTGAAGATGGACAAGAGGAGCACCTAGAAGAATTGTTAATTCAGATTAACAAAAAGTTTAATAATTTAAAAAATGATTTGGGAAATCTAGGTGAAAATAAATTATTATTAATTACAGCTGTAAAAATAATGGATGAATATTATGAAACTAAGAAAAAAGTAGATCAAAAAAAAGAAGAATTAAACGATCTATCAAAAAAATTTAAAGAACTAAAATCTCTAATTTATGATTATAGGGACACAAAAGAATCTGAAATTGAAAAACTAAATCTTGACCATGAAAATTTAAAACAAGAAATTGACGATAATCAAAAAAAATATGAAAATTTAATTGATGAAGCTGCTGATCAAATATCAAATTTTGTAAAAAAAGCAAAATTAGAAAACATTTCAAAGTAGTTCTGTGAATAAATCTAAGCTAAGAAGTAAAATTTTAAATCTTAGAAAAAAAAATTTGAATAAAAAACTTAGTCTCAATCCTGACAGAATTTATCGATTTTTAAAAAAAAATAAAATTAATTTCAAAAATGCAGGAGGGTATTACCCTTGTAATTATGAGATTGATGACTTGGATACGCTTTATTTTTTAAGAAACAAAAAGGCAAATATTTCCTTACCAATAATTAGAGAAAATAACCAAATGGATTTTTTTGAATGGACAAATAAAGATCCTTTAAAAATTAATAAGTATGGAATTGCTGAGCCAACTTTAGGAAAGAAAATTTACCCAGATATAATATTTGTTCCTCTAGTAGCTTATGATGATGATTTGAATAGACTGGGCTATGGTGGAGGATTTTATGATCGTTATTTAGAAAAAGTATCTAAATTTAAAAAAATATTTAAAATTGGATTAGGATTTTCATACCAGGAGATAAAAAAAATACCTATCAATAAGTATGATAAAAAACTTGATTTAATAATAACTGAGAAAAAAATTATACAATGAAAATTTTATTTTTAGGAGATGTTGTTGGAATTTCAGGATGTTCAAAATTAACAAGTAATTTATTAAATGAAATTGATAAAAACAAAATCGATTTTGTAATAGTAAACGGTGAAAATGCAGCAGTTCAAGGTGTGGGACTAACTAAAGAAATATGTAAGGATTTTTTTAATTGTGGAGTTGATGTTATTACAACTGGCAATCATGTTTGGGATCAAAAAGAAATTATGGAATTTATTGATAAAGAAGAAAGATTATTAAGACCTAAAAATTTATTTGAACCTGCACCAGGAAAAGGTTTTCAGATTTATAAAACAAAGAATGATATAAAAATTGGAGTTCTTAATCTGATGGGCAACGTTTTTATGAAAAAGTGTGAAGATGTTTTTGAAGTTTCTCAAAAATTTTTAAAAGAAAATGAAATGAAAAAGGATTTTGATTTACTTGTAGTTGATTTCCATGGTGAAATTACTAGCGAAAAAAATGCTATAGGACATCTATTTGATGGAAAGGCAACTCTCGTGGTTGGAACCCATACTCATATTCCAACAAATGATGCCAGAATTCTTAATAATGGCACTGGATATCAAACCGATGCAGGTATGTGTGGGGATTATGATTCAGTGATTGGAATGAATAAAGAAAATTCCTTGAATAGATTTTTAAAAAAGAATTCAGTGAAACACTTTCCCGCTACTGGAGATGCTACTTTGTGTGGCGTCATAGTAGATTGTGATATAAAAACAGGTTTAGCAATAGACATCAAAAGCTATGTATACGGAGATCAACTAAAAAATATTTAAAGATCATGGCAGGACATTCACATTGGGCAGGAATAAAACATAAAAAAGGTAAGGCTGATAAGCAAAGATCAAAGATATTTTCAAAATTATCTAAAGAGATTACCGTTGCGGCAAAACTTGGTGACAAAGATCCAGCAATGAACCCTAGACTAAGATCTGCAGTACAGGCTGCTAGATCTGCAAATATGCCTAAAGATAATATTGAAAGAGCAATAGATAAATCTTCTGCAGCTACAGGAGCAAATTTTGAAAATTTAAGATACGAGGGGTTTGGACCAGAAAAGATTGCTGTTATAGTTGAAACTTTAACAGATAACAAAAATAGGACCGCATCAAATATTAGAACTATTTTTCAAAAAAGCGGTGGGAGTTTAGGAACTCAAGGTTCAGCATCTCACAATTTTCAACAATTGGGTATAATCAAAATTGATAAAAAAGAGATATCTGATGAAAAAATTTTAGATTTAGCGATTGAGTCAGGAGCCGATGAGTGTTTTTCTTATGAGGATTATCATGAGGTTCAGTGCCAAATGAGTGAAATATATAATGTAAAAAAAAATCTTGAGAAAATTATTGCGAATTTTATTTCTACAGAAATTGAATGGGTCCCATTAAATAATGTTGAAGTAAATAAAGAAAATAAAGATAATGTTGTAGATTTTTTAGAAACTCTTGAGGAAGATGACGATGTTCAGAACGTTTATTCAAACGTTAATTTAGGTGGTATATAATGATGATTATTGGAATCGATCCAGGCATCTCAGGTTCAATCTGTTTTTTTCAAGATGGTAAAATAAAAGACGTAATTGAAATGCCAACCATGACAGATGGTAAGAAGAATAAGCGACAAGTAAATGGTGCTCAAATATTTAATGAAATTAGTGAAAGGATAAACAAATTTGATAAAAAAAATATAAAGGTTGTAATTGAACAAGTTTCTGCAATGCCTGGACAAGGAGTTACTAGCATGTTTAATTTTGGTCAATCTTTTGGTATTTTAAAAGGAATATGCAGTGCAATGCATTTACCTGTTTATTATGTTAGGCCTGCTAAGTGGAAAAAATATTTTAACCTTATTAATTCAGAAAAAGATGCTAGCAGAACAAGAGCTATTGAAATTTTTCCATATTTTTCATCACAATTGTCAAAAAAAAAAGATAACAACAAGGCAGATGCTATTCTAATAGCTAGTTTTTTCTATGAAACTTATCAAAAAGAGGAATAATCAATTTAAATTAAAAGACAAAATCATGACACATTTACGTGTGATGAGTAAGTATGGAAGCAGATATTGCAGCAAAAGCAGTTGAATTAGGAACAAATACTGATTTTTCATTATTCAGTTTATTTTTTAGAGCAGACATAATTGTTAAGTCTGTAATGATTATATTAATATTGTGCTCAATATATTCTTGGGCTGTAATTATTGAAAAGTTTCGTTTATTTAAAAAAATAACTAAATCTTCAGAAGAATTTGAAGAAAAATTTTGGAATTCTAAATCTGCCGAAACTTTTTACAATAGTTTACCTAGTAAACTTGATGATCCAATGTCACTTGTGTTTCAAGATGCAATGGAAGGATTACTTAAAAAAAAAACAAGAACTAACATTAGTGAAAGAATGAGCGCTTCTCTAGAAGCTGGAATTGAAAAACAAATGACAAAAATTGAAAAAGGTTTTACTTTTTTGGCAACAGTAGGTTCAACAGCACCATTTATTGGTTTGTTTGGAACTGTTTGGGGAATTATGAATTCTTTTCAATCTATAGCTATTTCAAGAAACACAAGTCTTGCGATAGTTGCGCCGGGGATAGCTGAAGCTTTATTTGCAACTGCACTCGGTCTTTTGGCTGCAATACCAGCAGTAGTTGCTTACAACAAATTTAATAATGACTCTAAAAAATATTCTGAAAAGTTAGAAAACTTCTCTAAAAGATTTTTAACTATAATCTAAAAAATGGCTTTTAAATTTAATCGCTCATCAAAAGAACCTATGAGTGAAATAAATGTTACTCCATTCGTTGATGTTATGTTGGTATTATTAATTATATTTATGGTAACAGCACCATTGTTAACGGTAGGTGTTCAAGTTGATTTACCAGAAAGTTCGGCAGACTCTTTACCTGAAGAAACAGAACCTTTAACATTGTCAATTAACGCAAAAGGTGAAATTTTTATTCAAGAAGCAAAAGTTGAATATGATAATATTATTGCAAAAGTTTTAGCAGTTTCAAAAAATAGAACTGATACCAGAATTTATGTTAGAGGTGATAAAACTATAAATTATGGGAGAGTTTTAGAAATAATGGGATTACTATCAGGATCTGGTTTTACTAAAGTAGCATTGATTTCAGAACCGTATAAACAAAGGTAATTAAAGTGAATAGAAGTTTAATTATTTCTTCTGTTTTGCATGCTTTGTTAATTTTTATTACAGCTATGAGCTTACCTTTTTTAGCAAAGAAACCGCTTGATATTCCACCAATCGTATCTGTTGAGTTAATTCAAATAGCAGAAAAAACCAATATTCCATTTGCACCTAAGGCTAAAAAAATAATTGAGAAAGTAAAAGAGAAAGAAAAAAAACTTGTTTCAGAACAAGCTCCACCAAAAAAAGTAGAAAAAACGAAAACAAAAACTGTACTGGCTCCTGATCAAAATAATAAAAAAATAGAGAATGAAACACCTGAGGCAATTCCACTTCCAGATAAAACTTTAAAAAAGGTTGAAACAAAAGAGGAAAAAAAACAAAATCCTGAAAAAGTAGATGATGAAGTTAAACAAGTATCAGAATTTGAAAAAAAAGATTTGTTTGATCCAAATAATATTGCTGCTTTAATTGATAAATCAAAAGAAGAGAGTGCAGAAGTTTTAAAAATAAATGATGACATTACTCAAGATCAAGAAAGAAATGTAGAAAACACAGGTCTTACACTAAGCGAAGAGGATGCTCTTAAGGCACAAATATTTGGGTGCTGGAGTATTCCATTAGGTTTACCATACAATGAAAATTTATTGGTAAGAATAAAGTTAAAATTAAAACCTGATGGAACAGTATCAAAAACAGAAATTTTAGACCATGCAAGAATGAATAAACCAGGCCAAGGATTTTACAAGGTTTTAGCAGAAAGTGCTTTGAGAGCTGTCAAGTTATGCCAACCATTAAGAGTTCCAACAACTGGATATGAAAGATGGAAAGAATTACAATTAAATTTTGATGCAAGAGAGATGTTAGAAGGGTAATATATTCATATGTTAAAAAAAATTTTAACTTTATTGTTAATATTAATACCTATAAATGCAAATGCATTAATAGAAGTTGATATAACTCGAGGAAATTTAAATCCACTTCCATTAGCGGTTTCCCCTTTGTCAATTGACGAAGAGTCTAGAAAAGGTTTTGAAAAAATACTTAAAAAAGAAAATATTGGCGCCGAGATATCAAATATCGTTGAAAATAATTTGAGAACCTCGGGATTATTTAATCCTCTAGATAAAAAGGCTTTTTTACAAGCTCCTGATATTGCAAATTTAAAACCAAGATTTGAAGATTGGAATTTAATTAAAGCTCAAGCACTTATTACTGGCAAAGTAAATTATGTTGACGATAAGTTAAGAGTCGAGTTTCGATTATGGGATGTTTTAGCTGCCAAAGAAATGATGGCCTTAGCTTTTACCACAGTCCCTAATAATTGGAGAAGGGTAGGGCATATTATTTCTGATAAAGTTTACGAGAGGTTGACAGGAGAAAAAGGATATTTCGATACAAGAATAATTTATGTTTCAGAAGAAGGACCAAAAACACAAAGAATAAAAAAATTAGCAATCATGGATCAAGACGGAGCTAATAATAAATTTTTGACATTAGGTAATGAGTTAGTTTTAACTCCAAGATTTAATCCAGCAAGTCAAATGGTAACTTATTTGTCTTACTTTAAAAATATGCCAAGGGTTTATCTATTAGATATAGAAACTGGTACACAAGAGGTAGTTGGAGATTTTCCTGGAATGACGTTTGCACCACGTTTTTCACCTGACGGTAAAAAAATAATTATGAGTTTTGCTAAAGATGGAAAATCAGATATTTACACTATGGATTTAGAAAATAGAATTGTTGAAAAAATTACTAATCATCCATCCATTGACACTTCACCATCTTATTCTCCTGATGGAAAATATATTACATTTAATTCTGATAGAAGTGGTTATCAGCAAATTTATGTGATGAAGAATGATGGAACTGATGTAAAAAGAATTTCTTTTGGTAACGGTTTATATGGAACACCTGTATGGTCTCCGAGAGGAGATTTAATTGCATTTACAAAATTACATAAAGGTAAATTTTATATAGGCGTAATGAGAACTGATGGTAGTGGTGAAAGATTGTTAACTGAAAATTATTATCAAGAAGCGCCATCTTGGTCTCCAAATGGAAGGGTGTTAATATTTTATAGAGAAACAAAAACTAACTCCAAAGGAGAAGGTTTTTCTGCAAAATTGTGGTCAATAGATTTAACGGGTTATAATGAGAGGCAAATAAAGACACCAACAGATGCTTCAGACCCATCATGGTCATCTTTATTAAGTAATTAAAGATTAATTTTTGCAAATTTCTTGATTTTTAGACTTGAAACCTTTATTTAGTTGTGAAAAAGTTAAGAAATTGAAATTAGCAGCAAGGAGCAATTTAATGAGATTAAACAAAATTTTTAAAAACACACTTTTAGTATTAGCAGCTTGCTTAGTGCTATCTGCATGTGCAACGAAAAAAGAAGTAGCAACAGACATTCAAGGTCAAATGCAAGGTGATGTTTACACAGGAACAGACACAGTTGAATATTTAGCTGAAGGTGTTCCAGACAGAGTTTTCTTTGCAACAAACGAGTCGATATTAACAACTGCATCAAGAGAAACTTTAAGAGCTCAAGCAGCTTGGTTAAGAAAAAATCCAAACATAAATGTAGTTCTTGAAGGGCATGCCGACGAAAGAGGAACAAGAGAATATAACTTGGCCCTTGGGGAAAGAAGAGCAAATGCAGCTAAAGACTATTTAATGACTTACGGAATATCTTCTGACAGAATCACGGTATTAAGTTATGGTAAGGAGAGACCAGTTGACTCTGGTTCAAACCCATTAGCTTGGTCAAAAAACAGAAGATCAGTAACTGTTAAAGCAAATTAATTATTTAAAATTTAAGACCCTAAAACCCTTATTGGATTTAGGGTCTTTTTTTTGCCATTTTTATAATCATAAATCTAATTTAAATTATGCTCATATTTAAATTAGTAATTATAAAATTATTTTTAATCTTAAATTTGGTTTTTATTAATATTTCTATTGCAGATAACCATAATATTTACGAAACATTAGAAATAATAAAAAATGATCTTAAAACTCTTGAAAGAGCAGTTTATTCTGGATCTATAGAGATGAAAACTAACACCAATGATAGTTCAGTTTCAGATTTGGATCAAAATTCAGAAGATGTTTTAACTAGACATTTATTAAAATTGTCTGAGGTTGAGGATCAGTTTAGAGAACTCACTAATAAATTTGAAGAAATAAATTTTAAGTTGGATAAATTATCTACCCGTGTTTCAAAAATTCAAGCAGATAACCAAATAAGATTTCAAGATATAGAGACCAACATTAGCTCTGGAAATATAAGTAGCGTAGAAAATCAATTAAGTTCAAAGCCAAAAACAGATGAGCAAAAAGTTTTACCAGGAAGTTCGCAACCTCAAGATTTAGGAACAATTTCATATAAAGATACAGATACAAATGAAACTTCACAACAAATTCAATCTGTTGATACCACAGCTTCAATTGTGACAGAGACTTTCCAGTCTGAAGAAAAAATACTTCCTCAAGACTTAAATGCAGAGAAGCAATATGAATTTGCAACAAGTTTTTTAAAAGTTGGAGACTATAGCACAGCAGAAAGAGCGTTTAGGGAGTTTGTTATATCTAACCCTGATCATGAGTTAGCGGGTAGTGCACAATATTGGTACGCAGAAACATTCAGAATTAGACAATTATATACTGATGCAGCTTCTGCTTATTTAGAGGGTTACCAAAAATATCCAAAAGGAAAAAAAGCTCCAATTAATTTATTAAAACTTGGAGTATCAATGGTTCAAATTGGTGAAAAAGACCAAGGATGTAAAATGATAAATGGTGTAGAATTACAATATCCTAATGCAAATCAGTCTGTAATACAAAAAGCAAAATATGAGTCCAAAAAATTTGAATGTATCAAACAAGACTCATAAGTTTTTATTAAATCAATTAAAAGATAAACAAACTTCTAAAATTTATAAAAAATTTGAAAAAAATCTTAAATTAAACGAGGATTTTATAGTTGCGGTCTCTGGTGGACCAGACAGTCTAGCTTTATGTTTTTTATCAAAAATTTATTCGATAAAAAAACATTTAAAAGTAAAATATTTTCACGTTGATCATAAACTTAGAAATAGTTCAACAAAAGAGGCAAAATTTGTAAAATTGCTTCTAAAAAAATTGTCTACTAATCTTGAGATTTTAACCTGGGTTGGAAAAAAACCAAAAAGCAACATGCAA